>JANPAP010000130.1:0-14089 GCA_031429975.1 Chitinophagaceae bacterium | reverse complement strand
AACGAAAAAGCAAAATTGATAACCACAACTTCTATAATCACTAACCAAAGCCCGCGACTGATAAGGAAGCCACTTAACTCTTTTTTTGTTTTACGGGCTTTTTGAAAAAATGCCGAAGTACCTGCAAGAAAAACAAAAACCGGTGCGCAAAAGTGGGTTATCCATCGGGTGAAAAAAAGCCCTGGAGTGGTAGTGGATAAATTCAATGGATCGGCCACCATTGCTTCGGCATGGAAAAAATCGCGGGTATGGTCTAATGCCATAATAATCATTACAACTCCTCTTAATAGGTCAATTGACTGTATTCTGTTTGTCTTATTTATTGTCATGCAATTAGTGTAAAATGGCAGGGAACACTAAGTTAAGCGACAAATAATAATTCAAACAAAACCTTGAGAACAAAAAGCAGTAAACCAATTCAAGTTTAATAATTAGAGGAAGCGGCAAAATAAAAAAGCCCTTCATTGCTGAAAGGCTTTTGGTACCACGTACGGGATTCGAACCCGTGACTCCTCCGTGAAAGGGAGGCGTCTTAACCCCTTGACCAACGCGGCGTATCCGTTTAAGGACGGCAAAGATAATGGTAGGGAGTTTTTTAGCCAAATATTTTAAGAACTTTAGTCAATTTAATTTTTCAGTATTTTTAATGGAGGCGTTTTTATTGGCCATCCAGCAAATCCGGTCTTCTTTCCCGGGTGCGTAAAATACTCTGCTCTTCCCGCCAGGCTTCAATTTTGGCGTGGTTGCCACTCATTAAAATTTCGGGTACTTTCCATCCCCTGTAATCTTCGGGCCGGGTATAAACAGGTGGCGATAAAAGATCATCCTGAAAAGAATCGGTTAAGGCAGATGTTTCGTTGTTTAATACACCGGGTATTAAACGGCCAATGGCATCTACAATAACAGCCGCCGCTAATTCGCCGCCACTTAAAACATAATCGCCAATAGAAATTTCTTTGGTAATAAAATGATCTCTCACCCGCTGATCGATGCCTTTGTAATGACCACAAATCAACAGTAAATTATTTTTCAATGATAGCTGATTGGCCATTTTCTGGTTAAAATTTTCTCCATCGGGGCTCAAGAAAATCACTTCATCGTACTGGTTATTTTTTTGCAAACTTTCAATGGCATTTACCAGGGGTTCAATCATCATCACCATTCCGGCACCGCCGCCAAACTGGTAATCATCAACCTGTGCCCTTGGGTAATTGGTATAATCTCTCAGGTTTATGCAGTTTACTTCCAGCAGGCCTTTGTCTCTTGCCCTTTTCATAATGGAGTGGGCAAAGGGGCTTTCCATTAAAGCTGGTACTACCGATATGATATCAATTTTCATTTTTTTATTAATAGCCTTTTCGGCAATTTTTTTTTCAGCAATTTAAAAATGCACTACTCGTTTCCCATAAATTCATCCAGATCTCTTTTGTCTCTTTTGGTTGGGCGGCCTTGTTTGCTTAATCGTTTTCCGGTATTAAAAACTGCTGCCTGAAATTTGATGCGGTCCAGTTCTTCAGGGGGAGTAATATCTTGGTAATGTTTAATGGCTTCGGCATATTGAACCCTTTTGTACAATAGTGCGGTAACTTTTATCAGCCATTTTTTTGCTTCGGTTTTTACTTCAAATTCATCGGCAATATTGATGGTTTTAGAAGCTTTTAAGTTTGTGCCATTCATTTTAACCTTGCCTTTATCGCAGGCATCTGCAGCCTGGCTCCTGGTTTTAAAAAGCCGGATAGCCCAGAGGTATTTATCAATCCGTAACTTTTCATTTTCCATTTCTCAAAAATACTGCATTGAAATATTATTTGTTGAACTATAAAAAAACTTACATTTGACAATAGCAAAAAAAATATAAAAGTATGAAAGGATTATTAGCCACTATTTCAATTTGCATTTTTGGTTTAATTGCATGCCAAAAAGAATTGAGTTTTGAGAATGGGTTAACCCCTCCAATTCCGGGAACGGGTGGTACTGGCGGAACTGGCGGTACAGGTGGAGGCGGCTCTGCAGTTACTGGCGATTTCAGGGCAAAGATTGATGGGGTGCAATGGGTAGCCGATAAAGCAGCATCTGCCGGAAGAATGGGTGGTTATATAAATATTTCGGGTTTGGGTATTGATAAAAAAACCATCACCATGACTTTGAAAGATTCGGGAGTGCATCAGTATTCTGTATTATTTAACAGTGCAGCTCATGCAGGCGCATTTACCGATAGCGCCCTTGCAAATGTAAATGCATTTGCAACCAACCAGGGAGCCGATCAAACACAGTCGGGTGGGGTGGTAAATATTACTTCAATTGATTCTGTCAATAAAAAAATGTCGGGCACATTTAGTTTTAAAGTGTACCGGATGATGGATGGACAAAGCAGGAACATGACCGAGGGATCGTTTACAAATATTTCGTACAGCACTACTTTACCTCCTGCCAGCAGTGCCGATACATTTACTGTAAAAATTGGCGGAGTAGATTTTAATGCTATCAGCATTTTTGGAATTAATGCATTGGGTAATTTAAACCTTAGTGGCTCTGATGCCACGGCCTCTAAAACGGTGGGTTTAAATTTTCCGTATACCACTGTACCGGGTAATTATATTATTGGGCCCATTGGTACAACTTATTTTGGGCAATACAATCCTAATAGCACCACTTTTTATTCTTCAACTGTAGGTACACTACAAATTTTATCACACAATACAACAACAAAAAGAATCAGGGGTAATTTTAATTTTACTGCATCCGAATTAATTGGTACCGGTTCGGCAATTCTTACGCAGGGATTTTTTGCGCTGACTTATCAATAATAAAAAAGAAATTAATAAAAAAGCGTCCTGAATAAACGGGACGCTTTTTTGTTGAGTTGAGTGAAACGAAAATTATTATCCTTTAAAATATTTATGGAAATAAGGGATGGTTTCAATGCCCTTATAAAAATTAGCCAAATCAAATTTTTCATTGGGGCTATGTAGGTTATCGCTATCCAATCCAAAGCCCATCAATACCACTTTACAACCCAATTCTTTTTCGAATAAAGAGCAGATGGGAATACTGCCACCACCCCTAACCGGAATGGGCGTTTTGCCAAAAGTGGTTTCCATAGCTTTCGCTGCTGCTTGATAAGCCGTACTGCTGATGGGTGTTAAATAGGGTTCGCCACCATGATGCAAGGTTGCTTTAACCGTAACATTGGCGGGTGCAATTTTTTGTAAATGGTTAATTAAAATCTCCGTTATTTTATCGCTGACCTGGTTAGGTACCAACCTTGCCGAAATTTTTGCAAATGCTTTTGATGGCAACACTGTTTTTGCACCTTCGCCGGTATAGCCACCCCAAATGCCGTTTAATTCCAACGTTGGACGGATACCCGTTCTTTCATTTGTGCTATAACCTTTTTCGCCCCACAATTCTTTTACTCCTAAATCATCTTTGTATACCTGTTCATCAAACGGAGCTTCGGCCATAAGTTTTCTTTCTTTATCCGATGATTCAATTACATCATCGTAAAAACCGGGTATGGTAATATGGTTATTTTCGTCGTGCAAGGAAGCAATCATTTTTGCTAAAATAGTAATAGGATTGGCAACAGCACCACCATACACACCACTGTGCAAATCACGGTTTGGCCCGGTTACTTCTACTTCAATATAACTCAGTCCACGCAAGCCAATATCCAAACTGGGCGTATCTAAACTAATCATGGCGCTATCACTGATTAAAACGCAATCGGCTTTTAATAAATCGGTATGAGATTTTACAAAACTGCCCAGGTTGGGGGAGCCTACTTCTTCTTCACCCTCTATACAAAACTTGATATTATTTTCGAGTGTGTTGGTTTGTATTAAAGTTTCCAATGCTTTTACATGCATATACATTTGTCCTTTATCATCGCAACTGCCACGGGCAAATATTTTTCCATCAATAATGGTTGGATCAAAGGGGCCGCTTTTCCAAAGTTCCAATGGCTCGGCTGGCTGCACATCGTAATGGCCATAAACCAATACGGTTGGTTTGCTAGGGTCAATTATTTTTTCGGCATACACAATCGGGTGGCCATCGGTAGGATAAATTTCTGCTTTATCAACTCCGGCTTCTATCAATCTTTGTTTAACTGCATCGGCACAGGTAATCATATCGGGCTTGTGTTCGGCCTTTGCACTCACACTGGGAATACGGAGCAATGCCAATAATTCTTCTAAGAATCGGTCTTTATTTTTTTCCTGGTAATCTTTCCAAACTTGCATAGTAAGTATTATTATTTTTATGAAAAATGAAATTTTAAGTTAGTAAAATTAAGTGATTTTATACAGGCAGAATTTTAGTATTATTTAAACATAAAACATTTTGGTTTTGCAATTATGGTCATTATATTTGTCACAGATTGATTGCCAATTTATCAGCCTTTGTTTTAGTTGTATAATTTTTACTTCTATTTCAAAGGCTGAGTCAATTTATACAGGTTGGTTTTTTTTTGAAAGCTGATTAATGAGTAACCTAAGGCCTCCAATAATACAATAGGCAGCTGCAATAATTACCAATAACCATTTTGTAATTGAAAAAATAAACGTGGCCATTGGTATGGATGAATTGATATTTCCAAGTAGCGATAATAGCATTCCGATATTTTCTAAAATATCAAACAGGCCGGCTCCAATGGCGCCTGCTGCTATTATCAGCCCCCAATTGGCAAAATTTCCACTAAATAATGCGGCAATTTTTTTACAGGCTAAATTAAAAAACAACGCATAGTACAATAGAAAAATGAAATCGAGTTGGGTGTTGATTTTGGCTGTAAGAATATTATTGGTACTGCCATTTTCTTTCCATGCATTCATTACAACAGCAAGTTTTTGTTGGTTACAAGCAAACTCAAGATCGATAATTCCGTGAGGTGTTGCAACAGTTTTTAAAGGTGCTCCGGTTTTTGCCATTACCAGCAGCATCACTAATGTGCCGATACTGATAAAGATGAAAAAATATTTTTGCATCAAATTAATTTTGCAGCATCAAATATTATTGAATCTTTCAGAAACAAAATTCCAATTTAGTATTTTCCAAAAACTATCAATATAATCTGCACGTCTGTTTTGGTAATGTAAATAATAAGCATGTTCCCAAACATCCAATCCAAAAAGGGGCGTACCTTTTTGCGCTGCAAAATCCATTAATGTATTATCTTGATTGGCAGTTGAGCAAATAAATAATTTATGATCGCTGTTTACTGCAAGCCAGGCCCAGCCGCTGCCAAACCTTGTTTTTGCTGCGTCGGCAAATTGCCTTTTAAATGATTCCATACTTCCAAAATTGCTGTTGATGGCAGTTGATAGTTTTTCTGAAACCTGTGTATCGGGCTTTGGTGTTAAGCATTTCCAAAACAGTTCGTGATTAAAATGGCCGCCTGCATTGTTCCGCATTTTTACCGAATATTTCGAAATGTTATTCAGTAAATTTTCTATTGTTTTTTTTGTATCTACCTGTTCTGCAAGGGAAGCTTCTTTTAAATTTTTGCAATAACCAGCTGCATGTTTGCTGTAATGAATTTCCATTGTCATGGCATCAATAGCCGGCTCTAATGCACTGTAGGCAAAGCTTAAGGGCTGTTGATCAAATCCAATTTTATCAAAATTGCCGGAGTGGAAATCCGAAGCAAATAATTTACTCAAAGGGGCAGTTGCAAGCATTGATCCAATGCCTACTGTTGCCGATGAAAGGATGAACTTTCTTCTTGTTGACTTTTTCATACTATATAATTTATAATATAAATTTAGCGAAACTCCTGCTTACTCTTAAATGTATTAACAATTGAATGAGATAATAATTTTACCCGTTTAAAAAAACGGAAATAAAATTCCTTATTAAACAACTGCGAATCATGCATGGCTTTGTAGGTTAAAAAAACACCTACCGGAATTAATGCAATAACCGAAAGCCACATTCCAAAAAATATAGAAGTGATATTTTCTTTTGCAAATTTTTCGCCAAAAATATTCAACAAGTGAAAGAGTATAAAGAAAATGATGGCAATTACCAAAGGCATTCCCAGTCCGCCTTTGCGGATAATGGAGCCTAATGGCGCACCAATAAAAAACAATACCAGGCAGGCCATTGAAAATGCAAACTTTCGGTGCCATTCAATTTCGCTGAAACGGGTATCCAACTTTTTGTTTTCCCATTCGGAGCCGGTAAACTGGTAAGTATTTTTTACAAAATTGGCACTGTTTAATGCACTGTGAAAAACAAGCAGTTTTGCCGTATCGGGTAATAAATCTCTGAATATTTTTATTTTTTTATTGGACATTACCGCTTTGTTCCAGATACTGTCTGGAGGATTTAAGTAATGCAATTGCTGCGCCACTTCTCTGTTCATGCGCTTTTCAAAACTGTCCGAAATTTTAGTTAAGGAGTCGATGTTTTTATTGAGTTGTCGAATGCTGAGCATTTTTGAATCGTTTCTAAAAACAGTATCAGAGGTCTTTGTAATTTGCAAGGAGGAAACATCAAATAGCTTTTTATATTCACTAAAAGCTGTTTTAATAAATTCGGTACTGGTATCCGACATGTTGCCTCTTTCCTGATAACGGTATCCATTTTGTAAAGTAAATTCAAGATATTTTTTATCAGCCGAAATTTTCATAATTCCGCTTTCGGCAATAATACAATTGTCTTGTAATTGATTCTGCTGTTCATAAATCAACACATTGTGAATCGTTTTTTGATCCTTATCTTTTTTGCCAACTTTAATGGCATAACCCGGAATTTGCGTATAAAACCTGCCTTCTTTTAAATCGAGGGCTGGCTTTTTAAAAGCGATGTCGTAATAAATTGTTTTAAATTGAAGGTTGGCATAGGGGATAACATTATTTGCAAAAAAAAAGCTGATGCCGCACAGTAAAATAGAAAACAAAATAAGTGGCCGCATAAAACGCAATAAAGAAATGCCTGAAGATTTGATAGCAACCAATTCAAAACTTTCGCCCAAATTGCCAAAGGTCATGATGGAGGAAATCAGGATAGCGATAGGAATTGCCAGGATTAATAAGGAAGCACTGGCATACCATAAAAATTTTCCAATGGTGAATAAATCAAGATCTTTTCCAACCAAATCATCAATGTATTTCCAAAGACTTTGCATCATCAATACAAATAATGCAATAAAAAATGTTGCAATAAATGGCCCGATAAATGATTTGAATATAAGCTTGTCTAATTTTTTTATCATAAACGCCAGTTGCAGTTGGCAAGGTAAATTAAAAGTAATGGTTATCTTGTAATGTAATGAATGAAGCCACAAAAATAACTTTTTCTGCCGATGAAATTTCTTTGTTTAGCAATGCAGAAATAATTTTAACCAAGCAAGTCATCATCCAAAAAATAATTAAACTATTTGGAAATATTTTACCGGAGTTGAAGCAATTGCTTGAATGCAACCGACCACATTTACCTCAGGAAGTTTTTATGAATCCAGCAAAAATTTCAAAAGGCGAACAATATCAAATGCTTCCGTATGTAATGTTGGATTATCCCAGATTTTTTGGAAAATCAGACAGTATCGCTTTCCGTACATTTTTTTGGTGGGGAAATTTTTTCAGTGTAAGTATGCTGGTAAGCGGACAATTTAAAAATGAAATCGTATCCAATCTGCTTTTTCAATTTAATACTTTAAAAGAAAGTGATTATTGGATTTGTATTGCTAAAACGCAATGGGAGCATCATTTTGAAGAAGATAATTATTTGAAGTTGACTGATTGTACGCAAGAGCAATTTGCGGCTATACTTGATCGTGAGCACTTTGTGAAAATTGCAAAAAAAATGCCATTACAACAATGGCAGGATGCAAGTATATTTATAACAGCAACGTTTAAGGAAATGATACAATTGATGCAACCCTTATCAGGCGCCCAAACGATGGAATAAATCTTTTAACTGGTATTCCCACAAACGGCTTTGATCTTTAATGTCTTTTTTTTCTGCAAAATCTTTGATGATAAGAATGGTTTGGTTAGTAACTTCTGATTTGTCTAACCGGAATTCAAAATATTCTTCTTTTGGCGTAAGCAACCAATGAAACCGGATGTATTTATCTTCTTCACCTTCCATTAATTCTGCTTTTTCGTCCGATCCATTCCAAGAAAAACTAAAAATACCATCTCGTTCATCAACTAAATCTGCAAACCACTCCTGCAAACCAGCTGGGGTACTTAAAAATTCATATAAAATCCTCGGGGAACACCTAACAGGATACTCTAACGTGTATAATACTTTTTTGCTCATCCAAATAATTTAAAACTAATTCTTCAATAATGCAATAATAACAAATTAAATGCGGCAACAAAATATTTTTTCAACTATTTTATATTAACAATAATGCTGAAAATGCTAAACATTATTTTTCAGGCAGTAATTAGCTCAGGAATGATAAAATAAATATTTTTTGTTAAGTATTAAATAAATCTTTAAATTAGATAACCAATCTCCATCTAAAATCCCCCATTTAAAGAAATAATTTTTTTAACCCTTAAAGCAAAAGGCTTATGAGTATGCGTCAGTTAAAAATCACGAAATCAATCACCAATCGTGAAAGCCAGAGTTTAGAAAAATATCTTCAGGAAATTGGTAAGGTGGACCTGATATCTCCAGAAGAGGAAGTAAAACTTGCTGTTCTAATAAAACAAGGCAATCAAACGGCATTGGATAAACTTACCAAAGCCAATTTACGATTTGTAGTTTCTGTTGCAAAACAATACCAAAACCAGGGACTAACCTTGCCCGATTTAATTAATGAAGGCAATGTGGGGCTTATTAAAGCGGCACAACGTTTTGATGAAACCCGTGGATTTAAGTTTATATCTTATGCGGTTTGGTGGGTTAGGCAAAGTATTTTACAGGCACTTGCCGAACAATCGAGAATTGTAAGATTGCCATTAAATAAAGTTGGGCTTACCAATCGTATCAGTAAAGCCTATTCGCAATTAGAACAAGAGTTTGAAAGAGAACCTACAACTGATGAAATAGCGCAGTTGTTGGATATTGGAGCCGATGAAGTTGCTGCAACTTTAAGTGCATCCTCAAGACATATAAGTATGGATCAACCATTTTCTGAAGGCGAGGAAGGTTCATTAATTGATGTGTTGGAAAACCCAAATTCGGAAAGTACCGATATGCACCTGGTATTTTATGCATCCTTAACAGAAGAAATTAACCGCTCATTAAGTACATTAACAGAAAGGCAAAAAGAAGTGATCCGGTATTTTTTTGGTATTGGAGTAGATCATGCATTGAGCTTGGAAGACATTGGCGAAAGATACAATCTTACCAGAGAAAGAGTACGACAAATTAAAGACAAGGCAATAACAAAGCTTCGAACCGTTTCCCGTTGCAAGCTTTTAAGGTCGTATCTGTAAGCTGTAATTTCATACATTTGCAAATAATTAATAGTGAACTTTTGTTCACTATTTTTATTTTCTGGAAATAAAAAATATAAAATAGTGTTTAACTCTTTAAGTGAAAAATTAGAATCGGCCTTTAAAAATATTAAAGGCCAGGGGCGAATTAGTGAACTGAATATTGCCAATACGGTAAAAGATATTCGACGTGCCTTGGTTGATGCGGATGTGAATTATAAGATTGCAAAAGAGTTTACCGATAAAATAAAAGAAAAAGCCTTGGGGGCTAAAGTGTTGCTTTCGGTTAATCCCGGACAGCAAATGGTAAAAATTGTACAAGACGAATTGACGGAATTGATGGGTGGTACCGAAAGTGAATTTAATATTTCGGGCAATCCTGCTATTATATTGGTTGCTGGTTTACAGGGTAGTGGTAAAACAACTTTTAGTGGTAAGCTGGCGAATTATTTAAAAACAAAAAAAGGCAAATCACCTTTACTGGTTGCTGCCGATGTTTACAGGCCTGCGGCGATTGATCAGTTGGAAGTTTTGGGGGGACAAATTGGTGTTGACGTTTATTCGGAGAGAGAGAATAAAGATGTTATTTCAATTGTTCAAAATGCCATAAAAGAAGCCCGTACAAAAAATAAAAATGTAATTATTATTGATACTGCCGGTAGGCTTGCTGTTGATGAAGTGATGATGACTGAGGTGTCGAATATCAAAACTGCCATCAATCCGCAGGAGATTTTATTTGTAGTAGATAGTATGACGGGGCAAGATGCAGTGAATACTGCAGCTGCTTTTAATGAACGCCTCGATTTTACTGGTGTGGTTTTAACTAAGTTGGATGGCGATACCCGTGGTGGTGCTGCACTATCAATAAAGTATACGGTTAATAAGCCCATAAAATTTAGCAGCAGTGGCGAAAAGATGGATACGTTGGATGTATTTTATCCGGAAAGGATGGCCCAGCGTATTTTAGGAATGGGTGATATTGTGAGTTTGGTTGAAAAAGCACAGGAACAATTTGATGAAGCCGAAGCTGCAAAACTGGAAAAGAAAATCAGAAAAAATCAATTTGATTTTGAAGATTTTAAAACCCAGTTGCAACAGATAAAAAAAATGGGAAACCTTAAAGATTTGATGGGTATGATTCCCGGAGTTGGAAAACAAATAAAAGATGTTGATATTAACGACGATGCTTTTAAAGGAATTGAAGCCATGATTAATTCAATGACGTTGGAAGAAAGACGCAATCCGGATATCATCAATCCAAACCGCAAATTGCGAATTGCAAAAGGTAGCGGAAAAGATATTGCTGAATTAAATCAATTTTTAAAACAGTTTGAGCAAATGAAAGGCATGATGAAAATGATGAACAAAATGCCAATGGGTAAAATGCCGGGAATGGGGAAACGATAATTGAAATAATATTTTTACAATATTATTTGGGTTGCTAGTTTATAGCAACCCTTTTTAATTTTGAACAGCTATTTGTAAAGATTAACTTTATAAGCATTGGGCAACCTTTTTTATCAGGGTTCCGAATAGTATTTGATAACTGAAATATTAAAGCCTATACATTGCCAAACGGGCAGCAGTTACTGCATATCATCCAAGGTTGCGTAAAAGCAAACAGGGCGAGCCAGAAAGAGTTGTATCAAAACTACTATGGTTTTTCTATGAGTATTTGTATGCGTTATTGTGCTTCGCAGGATGATGCAGTGGAGGTAGTAAATGATGGATTTTTGAAAGTGTTTAAAAATATCGCTTCCTTTCTTTGTAAACATAATAATTATGAAGCTTCCTTTATGGCTTGGGTGAAAACCATCATGGTGCATACCGCTATTGACCACTTCCGAAAAAATAAAAAAAGATCGTTGGACATTGAATTGGACGATGAACATTTTGAATTAAATGATACCGAACAATCGTCGATCGACAGAATGAGTTACAAAGAAATTATTGAATTGGTACAAAGGCTTTCGCCGGTTTATCGGGCAGTATTTAATCTGCATGTTATTGATGGGTATAAACATGAAGAAATTGCAGCGCAATTAAATATTGCGGTAGGAACATCAAAATCAAATCTTGCAAAAGCAAGAATTAATATTCAAAAAATGCTGAAAGAGTCAAACTTTTCAATTTATGAGCAACAAAAAGCAATTTGAATATATTGACCAAAAAATAAAGCAGGCCGCTGAAAATTTTCAGCCCGGCTATGAAGATGCTGCATGGCAAAAAATGGCGGCATTGCTGGATAAGGAAGAAAAACGCCGTCCGGTATTTTGGATTTGGCCGTTGTTAGGAATTTTGTTTCTTGCTGTTGCTGGCTCTTTTTATTTTTTCAATTCATCAAAAAAAACAACTGCTCATTCAAATAGTTCTGTTATTGAAATTGAAAATAGAAAAACAGAAAATAATAAAACAGTTGTTACAACTTCAACAGTTACATCAACAAAATTAAACCTGCCGCAATTTGGCAATGCTGAAAATAATTTGCAGCCATCAAATAAATTAGAGCGGCCCTTAATCTCTAAAAAAAATAAAAAATATGCTGCCAAAAAATCAGTACTAATTACTGCTGCGGAATTATCTGATGAAGAAAATATAGAAAAGGTTTCGGTAAAGGATGTTTTACCAGAAGATAAAAAAAATGCAACTGCTTTAAAAGAAACCAGTTCAATTGAAACTATTTCAAATGATGAAAACCCGATTGCTGCTGTAAAAGATTCGGTAGAAGTGGTAAATGAAATAGTAGCATTTAAAAAAAATGATTCAACTATTATAACAATTAAAGCTAAAGAAGAAAAGAAACTAAATAAAAAAAGAAATAAGTTCTATTTGTTAGCAGCATTGGGGCCAGATGCAGGAAGTATGAATATGTTATCTTTTAATAATAGTACGCTTGCCCTTAAATATGGAGTAGGCATTGGTTACCAGCTTAGCAAAAAAGTCAGTATCCAAACCGGCATTTATGTTGGAATGAAAAAATATATTGCCGGCCCCGGCGATTATCACCCCAAGGATAATTCCTATTGGAATTCGGTACAAATAACCAAGGTGAATGCCAATTGTATGATTTACGAAATACCACTAACTATAAAATATAATTGGTTACAAAAAACAACTAATTCGTTTTACGTTGCCTTGGGGGCATCCTCTTATATTATGAAACAAGAAGATTATAACTATTACTATTACCGCAATAATATTTATTACGAAAAGGATTGGACCTACTGGGGCAATAAACATTTGTTTGCTGTATTTAATTTTTCTGCAGGATGGGAAAAAGAAATCTCTAATAAATTTTCGCTGCTTGTTGAACCTTCCATAAGCATTCCCTTGTCGGGTGTGGGAGACGGAAGTGTAAAGATGTACTCCTCTTCGTTGCTGCTAGGATTAAAATATAAATTCAAAACAAAACACTGATCGATTTTTTATTTCAGGCAACTTAAAAAATGTTTACAACGAATTTATGTAAATCAATTTTTATGAAAATTTTTCAACGGAATTCCTCTAATTATTTGCTGGTTATTATTTGCGCTGTTTATTTTATTTCCTGCAGTAAATCAGATTCTGGTGTAACGCCCCCACCAGTTAATAACGATCCTTGTTTGAGTAGAACAATCAATATCAATGCAACCGCCACTGCAAGTACACCCTGTAACGGCAGTTCAGGAAGCATAACTGCAACTGCAACCGGAAGCACCGGGTTTACTTTCAAACTAAATATTGGCGGTGTTTATCAACCAACCGGTTCATTCAATAATCTTGCTGCAGGCACTTACAGTGTATTTGCTAAAGATGTTGATGGTTGCGAAAAATCAGTTTCAATTATTGTGGATGCATCGGGAACAGCAGGCCCTTTATTCAATGCTGTAAAGAGTTTGGTCAATACACGTTGCCGTAGTTGCCACAATAATAGTGTTGCCAATGGAGGTATGAATTTTGAATTGGAGTGCAATATCATTACAAATAAAGACCGCATAAATACCAGAGCTGTTATTGAAGGAACCATGCCGCAGGGAAGTCCTTTGCCACAATCTGAAAGAGATATCATTACAAATTGGATTACCGCCGGGGGTAAATATTCTAACTAATTATTTTATTTAAAAAAATCTATTTTTAAAACGATTCTCCAAAATTCAATCTGGTATAAATTGCAAATCAACCATTTTTGAATACTATAAAATCAGCTTATAAATATCAGGATTGGTTGTATATAAAAAATGACCGTGGCCTTTTTAATAAATATTTGGAGAATGTTGTACAGCATGTTATCTTCGCCATCCTTATATAAGGAAAATAAACCCTATTATTCACAACCCAAAAAAATTTCTATTTTTTATGGCTGTTAAAATGAGACTGCAACGCCACGGATCTAAAAAAAGACCGTTTTATTTCATCGTTGTAGCAGACGGAAGAAGCCCTCGTGATGGCAAATTTATTCAGAAACTAGGTACGTACAATCCTCTGACTGTTCCTGCAACTATCCAGATTGATCGTCAAAAAGCTTTAGACTGGTTACACAAAGGTGCTCAGCCAACTGACACTGTTCGTCGTATCCTTTCTTTTAAAGGCGTATTGTTTTTGAAGCATTTGCTTAGAGGTGTAAGCTTAGGCTTATTTAATGAAGCTGAAGCAATGGAAAAATTTACTACATGGACTGTTGAGCATGATGCTCATGTTTCGAAGCGCCA
>JANPAP010000129.1:0-5941 GCA_031429975.1 Chitinophagaceae bacterium | reverse complement strand
TTAAAATAAGCTGAATTTATTTTGAGTGCACTTCGCAGTGAATTTTTTATTTCCAAATTTTCTGTAGGGCTGATGGTACCGATACCAACGTTTTGGGCATGAACAGAAAAAGCACTCATCAATAATATTATTGTACTAATCTTTTTCATAACAAACATTTTAAGTGAATTGATTAACTGATACTATTTGTAAAGTATAAAAAATCTTTTAATGAATACCATGAAATTCTATCCCAGTTACAGTTTCAATCCAAATAAAATCCAGTTTTTCTATCTAATACAAATTGCAAATTTTATAAAACAGCCCGTTATTTTAAATGCTGAAACCTAACAATTAAATCCACTACCTTATTTTTGCAAAAACAAAAGCTATATGAAATTTTTAAACGACTTACAAGTACAAGCAAAAAATAAAGGCGTATCCACCGGAACAAAATGGATGGCGTCAAAAGGAACTCTTATTGAATCTTATTCGCCTGTTGATGGCAAACTGATTGCTTCAGTTAGCAGTGCTGATAAAAATAATTACGAAACTGTAATTGCAAAAGCACAAGAGGCTTTTAACGAATGGCGTACCTGGCCTGCACCAAAACGTGGTGAAATTGTTAGGCAGATTGGCGAAGAGCTAAGAGCCAATAAACAGGCTTTGGGCGAATTGGTGAGTTACGAAATGGGCAAGAGTTTACAGGAAGGATTGGGAGAAGTTCAGGAGATGATTGACATATGTGATTTTGCAGTGGGCCTCAGCCGCCAGTTACACGGACTTACCATGCATAGTGAAAGACCCGGGCACCGGATGTACGAACAATATCACCCCATGGGTATTGTAGGGATTATTTCCGCATTCAATTTTCCGGTTGCTGTATGGAGCTGGAATACCATGTTGGCATGGGTTTGCGGCGATGTGTGCATTTGGAAACCGAGTGAAAAAACACCGCTTTGTGCAATTGCCTGTATGAATATTACTGCTAAAGTTTTTAAGAAAAACAATGTACCGGAAGGTGTTAATAATTTACTTGTTGGCGATCGTACTGTTGGAGAATGGATGAGCCACGACACAAGAATTCCATTGATGAGTGCAACTGGAAGTACTCGTATGGGTAAGGCTTTAGCAACTGCTGTTGCATCAAGGTTAGGAAAAAGTTTATTGGAATTGGGTGGCAATAATTGCATCATCATTACACCAGAAGCAGATTTGGATATGAGTTTAATTGGTGCGGTGTTTGGAGCTGTTGGTACAGCCGGCCAACGTTGCACCAGCACCCGTAGATTGATCATTCATGAAAAAGTGTACAATAAATTTAAAGAGAAATTGGTGAATGCTTATAAGCAAATAAAAATTGGCAATCCACTCAACGAAAAAAATCATGTAGGCCCGTTGATTGATAAGGATGCTGTAAATATGTATTTAGCATCCATTGAAAAATGCAAAGCCGAGGGTGGAAATTTTATTGTTGAAGGCGGCGTTGTAAAAGGCAAAGGATTTGAAAGTGGTTGTTATGTAAAGCCCTGTATTGCTGAAGCAAAAAATCATTTTGAAATTGTACAGCATGAAACCTTTGCCCCCATTTTATATCTGATGAAATATAAAACATTGGACGAAGCCATTGCTTTACAAAATGGCGTACCACAGGGTTTATCATCGGCAATAATGACAAATAGTTTAAAAGAAGCCGAAAAATTTCTGTCGTTTGCAGGAAGCGATTGTGGCATTGCCAATGTAAATATTGGTACCAGTGGTGCAGAAATTGGAGGTGCTTTTGGAGGTGAAAAAGAAACCGGTGGTGGCCGTGAAAGTGGCAGCGATGCATGGAAAGTGTACATGCGCCGGCAAACCAACACCATTAATTATACGGATAAACTACCCTTGGCGCAAGGAATAAAGTTTGATTTGTAAAAAAATCAACAGCTAATTTGTTTGAAAAAAAACAACTATTCTTTTATAAAAAATTGATTAAAGAAATACCGCTTTTTTTTATTGCGGTATTTCTTTTTGTATATTGCACAAAATTCAGGTTATCAAATTCACAGCAACCATACCAACCTTTCTCAGTAGCAACCTCGATTTGCTAAACCACTAAGTTTTTTTGGGACAGCGATGCCCAACTTCAAATAATTTTTTCTTTATCATTTTTATCAGCCGGGTTAATTATTAACTCAACCTATCAATTTTTATAAATTATAAATTAAACATCATGCAATCAACAATAGCTGTATCTGCCAATACACAACAATTTATTGATCTGGAAGAAAAATACGGAGCACACAATTACCATCCCCTGCCGGTTGTATTAAACCGGGGCGAAGGTGTGTATGTTTGGGATGTGGACGGAAAAAAATATTATGATTTTTTAAGCGGCTACTCTGCCGTTAACCAGGGGCATTGCCATCCAAAAATTATTGCAGCCCTTACTACACAGGCTCAAAAGCTAACCCTTACCAGCCGGGCCTTTCACAGCAATTTATTGGGAGAGTATGAACAATACATTACCAATTATTTTGGATACGACAAAGTATTACCCATTAACTCGGGAGTAGAAGCAGTTGAAACAGCATTGAAACTTGCCAGAAAATGGGGCTACGAAAAAAAGAAAATCGAAGCTGATAAAGCAGTGATTGTTGTTTGCGATGGTAATTTTCATGGTCGTACTACCGGGGTAATTTCATTTAGCAGCGACCCGGTTGCAAAAAATAATTTCGGGCCATTTTCTCCAGGATATATTTCTATTCCTCACAACAATCTTACTGCTTTAGAAAAAGCTTTGCAGGATAAGAATGTTGCTGGCTTTATGTTTGAACCTATACAGGGAGAAGCCGGCGTTGTTGTGCCAACAGATGGCTATTTTACCGGCATTAGAAATTTATGTTCCGAATACAATGTTTTAATGATTGCAGATGAAATACAAACAGGGCTTGCCCGTACAGGTAAAATGCTTGCCTGCGATCATAAAAATGTTCGTCCGGATGTATTGATTTTAGGTAAGGCCCTAAGTGGTGGAGTTTTACCAGTAAGTGCCGTACTATGTGATGATGAAATTATGATGACTATTAAACCCGGTGAGCACGGCAGTACTTATGGTGGCAATCCATTGGCATGTGCAGTTGCCATTGCATCATTAAAGGTTTTGAAAGATGAAAATCTTGCTGAAAATGCAGCAGCAATGGGCGAATTGTTCCGCAGTGAATTAAGTAAAATCAATTCGCCCTTTATTGAAACCATCCGTGGAAAAGGTTTATTAAATGCAATAGTGATTAAACACTCAAACCCTGAAGCAGCTTGGGAACTTTGCCTGGCATTAAAAGAAAATGGTTTATTGGCCAAGCCAACACATGGCGATAAAATCCGTTTTGCGCCGCCACTTTTAATTAGCAAAAATCAAATTTTAGAATGTGTGGGAATTATTGAAAAGAGTTTAATTGTATTATCCTAATTTCAATAATAAACCAAAACTTCATGGACACCCATTTACATCACGATCACACAGAAAAACATTTAGAAAGTTCCGATATGCTTCGGGATATTGTGATTGGCATGAGTGATGGGCTTACCGTTCCATTTGCTTTAGCCGCCGGGCTAAGCGGCGCCGTTAGCAGCAGCCATATTATTGTAATAGCCGGCATTGCAGAAATTGCTGCCGGTAGTATAGCCATGGGATTGGGAGGATATCTTGCAGGCAAAACAGAGCAGGATCATTACAGCAGCGAAATAAAAAGAGAATATGATGAGGTTGAAAATTTAAGAGAAAGAGAGATTGAAGAAACCAAAGAATTTTTTGCCAATATCGGTTTGAGTCCGGCCTTGCAAAACCAGGCCACAGAAGAAATCAGTCAAGACAAACATCGTTGGGTTGATTTTATGATGAAGTATGAATTAGGTTTAGAAAAACCAAATCCCAAACGAGCAACCAACAGCGCTTTGAATATTGGCTTGTCGTATATAGCTGGTGGTGTAATTCCTTTGAGCCCTTACTTTTTTATTGATGACGCTACGGAAGCTTTGAAAATATCGGTAATTGCAACGCTGATTTGCTTGTTTGTTTTTGGGTATTTTAAAAGTAAAATTACCGGTGTCAATGCATGGTCGGGTGCTTTAAAAGTTGTGTTGATTGGTGCAGTGGCAGCTGCTGCTGCGTTTGGAATTGCCAAGTTGATTGGAGGTTAATTCCAAATCATTTTTTTATAAGTTGAATAAACAATTCCGATCCCGATCTTGGAGCAACAGAATTATAACATGGTTCCATTTTTACAATGCTAAATTGTTGCTGAAATAGTTGCTGGTATTCATTTTCAGTACCTCCAAATGGTGGGCCGCCTTCAAATTCCCTGTTAAATAACAAGCCAATTAATTTACCTCCCGGCTTTAATAGTTCGTGCATTTTTGCTGCATATTTTTTTCGCAGCAAAGGATCCAATGCACAAAAAAATGTTTGTTCTAAAATCAAATCGTATTGGCCCTTATGATCAAAAAAATCTTGACAGATTATTTCTAATCTATTGTGTAAATAGGCTGCTAATTTAATTTCGAGTTGTTTACAAAGCAATGCAGAAATATCGATAAGAATAATATTAGTGAATCCATTTTGCAAAAGATACTCGGCTTCGTAACTGTTGCCACAACCGGGTATCAGGATCGAAATGTTTTTATCTTCCAACTGATCCACATATTCTTTTAATGGTTGGCTGATGCTGCCAATATCCCAACCGGTTGTATTATTTTGATACCGGTTACTCCAATAATTTTCGTCCAGCTCCATTATAAATGATGTTTACTATTTGATGAAAGATTTTTTACCGTCCATTGTATTTTTTGTTCAAATGGAAATTTTCTTACTGCACAATCTTTTTTAATACAAACGGCACAACTAAAATCCAAACAGCCATCCGAGTGAACAAAAAATTCAATGCTGTTGCCAAATTGCAATTTTACCAAATCGGTTAGTGCATCAATTTCATGATGTGCTTCATGCACATTTAAAAACCAGGGCACCGTTAAATGGCAATCAATATGCAACTTGCTGCCATATTTTATAATCCGCAGATTGTGCAAATCAATCCAGTTTTCCTTCCTGTTCTGATTTAGCAATATTACCAATTCACTGATGAGTGTTTCATCGGCTTCATCCATAATTCCGGCAATGGAAGAACGGATAATTTTGTATCCGGTATAAATAAGAATTATAGAAAACAAGATTGCAACGGCACTGTCAATCCACCAAATATTTGTAAAATAAATCAGTACCAATCCAACAATAATTCCAACCGTAGTGTAGGTATCTGTTTGTAAATGTTTGCCGCTGGAAATGAGGGCTGGTGAATTATTTTTTTTGCCGGTGTTTACACAAATTATTCCGGCCACATAATTTACAACTGCAGTTACTGCCACCAATAAAATCCCTGTATCCAATTGACTGATAACTTTTGGATGGATAAGATTATTGATTGCTTCATAAATAATGACTGTGCCAGCAACCGCAATCAAGGTCCCTTCTACCGCTGCTGAAATAAACTCGGCTTTGCCGTGTCCGTAGGGATGATCCTGATCTTTTGGCTTGGCGCTTACATACAAACTATACACGCCTATTAAACCAGCAATAATGTTTACAATACTTTCCAATGCATCGGTTAAAACAGCCACGGAGTGGGTAAGATACCAGGCAAATATTTTAATAATAAACAGGCCAATACCAATAACCGTAATAATTATTTGAAGGCGCAGGTTTTGTTGTTCTTTTTGCAAGCGGATAGTTTGAATGAACAAATATAGACGCTGTTGATGACTCGGTAAACAGTAATCGATATACTTGTAAATAAAATGCCGCTTCAATTCGTACAGTTGCAATCAACAAAAACGATACCCTTTAAAAGGGTATTTTGTTAATGATGAATAGTAGTATGCAGTACAAGAGTGCGACGCAACGATGTTGCCCAAAGTGCCAATGCCG
>JANPAP010000128.1:0-2842 GCA_031429975.1 Chitinophagaceae bacterium | reverse complement strand
CGCAAGTGATCTTCAACCAGCCACAGAACGAGTTCGTCTACACCTTCATCGGCGAATCCTGCTGCCTGCCGGTCCGCCTCGACGGCAGCGCGTCAGCCGATAGCGGCGGCCATGTTTGGATCGATTATTTTGTACTCTGTAGCAAATGTATTTAATGGATTTGTACAAACCACCAACCAGTATGCATTGGTAAGATTCGTTGCCGGCGTGGGTTTAGCAGGCGAGTTAGGCGCAGGCATCACACTGGTTTCGGAATTGGTACATAAAGATAAAAGAGGGTTGAGCACTTCACTGGTGGCGGGTATTGGATTAACAGGTGCTGTAGTTGCTTACTTTATTTCACAAAATTTTCACTGGCGCTATTGTTATTTTATTGGCGGCGGTTTGGGTTGTTGCCTGCTGTTGTTGCGTATATCCGTGTACGAAAGTGGCATGTTTAACCAGGTAAAAAAACAACAAATAGTAAGGGGCGATTTTTTTATGTTTTTTACAAACCGCTTGCGGTTTAAAAAATACATGCTCGCTATTTTAATTGGTTTGCCTACCTGGTATGTAATTGGAATTCTGATTGCCTTCTCCAATAATTTTGCCACCGAGTTTGGCATTACCGAAGAGGTGTTGCCAAAAAAATCTACCATGCTGGCCTATGTAGCTATTTCTGTTGCCGATGTGCTGGTAGGCTTTGTAAGCCAGTGGTTAAAGAGCCGAAAAAAAGCCTTGTTTATATTTTACATCCTCACTATGATCTCCATCTTTTTTTATTTTAATCAGCAAAACGGATCGGCTGCAGGTATGTATTTAATTTGTGCTGCATTAGGCTTTGGTACCGGCTTTTGGGCAATTTTTGTAACCATGGCGGCCGAGCAGTTTGGCACCAACCTACGGGCAACCGCCGCTACCACAGTGCCTAATATGGTGAGGGGTTCACTGCCATTAATGATTTTATTATTTAAAGGATTACAAACTGTTACCGGAAGCTATATCACTGCAGGATGGATTACAGGAGTAATTGTTATGCTCATCAGCATGATTGCTGCCTGGCATACCGAAGAAACTTTTGGCAAGGATTTAAATTATGTAGAAGTATAAACGCCCTGTTAATGTATTTATAAACTGCGGCAATTATTTTTTCAGCAACTATTTTTTTCATTTTTTTATTGCATGAAATATTTTATCCATTTTACAATAACAGTTTTTGTGTTGATGATAAGCAGTATTGCTTTTTGTCAGCAGGTAAATACGGTTATCAGTTACGAAACCGAAATGGATAATCCCGGCAACCGGTTTATTTTTTATCAACCAGCCCAACCCGTTTTTATTGCAGATTTTAAAGGCCACCCCGAAGCAGGAAGCGATGCCGTGGCCATTACCAATTCGGGTTTTATGTTTAAAATGGGATACCGCAGTGCAGGTGTAAATGAAACCCTGAACATAAAAGTGTTTTGCAGTTTTGATAAAGAAAAATCGTGGATGAAGGAAAACGGAAAAACCGATTATATTTTACAGCATGAGCAATTGCATTTTGATATCAGTTACCTGTCAACCTTATTGTTTATCAATAAACTGAAGGGAACAAAATTTACAACTCAAAAATATCAATCTCAAATTCGGGATGTTTATGATGCTGCTGTAAATACTTTAGAACAACTGCAAAACCTGTACGACACGGAAACCCGTAATGGCCAGGTAAAAGAAAAACAGCAAGCCTGGACTGCCAAAATAAAAATGCAGTTACATTCTTTGGCGGTTAATTAAAAGTGTTTTTTGAAACAACGGCTCCTGCAAGAGACGCTGCGGTAAGTGCTTTTTATATTTCAATAATCAATAGGGTTACTAATTCGAATCGCAACGTCCCTTGCAGGAGACGTTGCTGAGAATAATTTAGGACAAGGCCTCCATATTATCAAACAAATGATGGCGGATGCCTTACTTTAATCGTTTACCTATTGCGTGCCAATATGGGATATTATCGGAAATTACAATTTCGTCTAAGCCAGAATTTTTCATCATTACTTTAATTTGGGTTCTAGAAAAACGCTGTTCAATTGATGTCCCAAATCTATCAAGTGCATCATTTCTTATTATAAAAAAAGTATGGTTGTGGTAAAAACTCAATGGCAATTTATTTGCCAATTTACTAAATCCAAAAAACTTTAAAAATCGCCCTGTTAATATAATTGGCATATAAATCAAAATAGCAATAATGTCACAAACTATTTTTTTAAGCATAGTAGGGAGTGAACTGATGGGTTTACGGATAGCAGTTACTACTGCAAGTATAAATTTGAAAATAATACCTTTATTATCTAAATTATAATATAGGTATATAAAAAAAAATCCTCCAATTTTTACTTTTTTCACACAGTCACTTAAAGCTTTTTGGGTGTTGGGAATATGGTGTAATACACCAATACTCATTCCAAAATCAAATGTCTCATCTTCAAATGGTATGTTGTCAATTGAAGCAATGGATAATCTAACATTGTCAACTCCTTCTAGAAGTTTGCCTGCTGTAAAAATAGATTCGCTTGGGTCTATAGCCTCCATAAATCCTATTTTATCTGATAGGAATTTAGTAAACCTGCCTGATCCGCAACCAATGTCAATACCATAAGTATTTTTATTTATGATTTTATTATCAATTATGTCAAAATAAGCATCTCCCAATTTATTAATTTCATGATCACTAAAATGATGAAACTTTTTCCATTCTTCACCAAAAGATTCTACAACAGAGTTATCTATATTTTCATTCGTTGTTTTAAAAGAATAAATTTTTAGAGGGTTAGTTGATATTTCAACTTGCGGTTGTTGATTAAATGGTTTTAAATTCAATTTTTTT
>JANPAP010000127.1:0-2067 GCA_031429975.1 Chitinophagaceae bacterium | reverse complement strand
GAAATTTCTTTAATAGTATTTTCAATCAGTTCGGTATTGACAAATTGATTAAATAAATTATTGCTTTGTTCAATACAATTATTACTCATTTCCAAAAATGAATTATTATTTAAAATGAGAAATTTCAATTTTGCCACAAATTCTGCTGGATTGTTGTTATCAATTTTGAAACCTGTTTTATTATTAAAAACTAATTCTTGAATACCTCCGGGCAAATCATTTACAAGGGGTACAGCACCCGCTTTCATTGATTCAATTAAAGCAATTGGCATTCCTTCGGCTATAGAGGGTAATATAAAATATTTCGATTTGCAAAGCAAGTCTCTTACTTTTTCATTTGCTATACTTCCATGAAAATACACATCTACATCAGCATTCCAGTGAAAGTCAGTCAAACCATTTTTTTCAACTTCGCCAACAATATGCCATTGCAATTTAATACCCTGCTGCTGTAGGCAATTTGCGATTTCCGGCAATAAATGAAACCCTTTATCATTTGTACAACGGCCGATAAATACCACCGCATTTTCTTTTTCAATATTTATTTTGCAATTACTATCCGGAACAGGAAACCTTAAATAATGAATGGCTTCTATTCTCTCCGGCATTCGAAACAAAAGCTGTTCTTTTATTGAATCTGCAATTGCTATAAAAGCATCTACTGCCTTGCCATGAAGTTTTGCTAAATCATAATAGTAATCATAATCACCATGAAGAAATTGTATTACTTTATTTTGAATCCCCAAAGTACTTGCCATACCCAATTCAACCCAATCATGAGCAATTATTATTGCCTTATCATCTGGCAACAGTTTAGCCAATTGCTTACAGGTATATTGAAAGTTCCAGTTAGGAGAATAATAAAAAATGGTTTCGGAAGCAGCTCCTTTTAAATTATTTATTGTATAAGTTTTAAGTAATTTTTTATTGATAGTGTAGATAACATGGTTTTCAATTTCAACATTATTAGAAGACTGTAATAAATTTCTAATAACGGAAAGCACCCCACCCCCACTACCATTATGAAAATGATATACTTTAATTTTTTGCAAGCGAATTTTTCAAAGTGGATTTGTAGTAATCAGCAAATAGAATAACTGTTTTCGCAGCGTCAAAATCCTGTAGTAGCCTTTCTCTTGCATGAATTGCTAATTGATAACGAAAGCTGTTATCATCAATCATTTTTTTTAAACTAGTAAAAATTTCAGCACTGCTATTAGGATTAACCAGCATCCCACTTTTTTCATGTTCAACCAACATTGCCATTCCGCCATTATTGCTTCCCACTATTGCTTTGCCAGCAGCCATAGCTTCGGCACAGGTATAAGAATAACTTTCAAACAAACTGGGCAACAAAACTATTTCAGCATCAGCAATTGCTGCAGGTAAATCTTCATATTGCATTCCATCTATAAATTCAACTTGCTTTAATACGGGTTCCAATTCTTTTTTCATCCAGTTTCGCATACTAATACCAGCTGATGGTCCGTTACCATCATCTCCAATTACTCTGAATTGCCAATCAGGGTATTCTTGCAAAATTTTTTTCATTGCATTACTTGCATTTACCAATCCTTTCAACACATTCAATCTTCCAAAAAATACAATTTGCTTTGATACAGCATTTCGTTGAATCGGAATTTGAAGTAATGCATCGGATGCTAAAAAAATATTAGGAATTACCTTTATTTTTTCCGGACTTATATCCCAATGTTGTACCACCCAGTCTTTCATGGCGGCAGAAGGAGCCGAAATAAAATCGGCTAACAGAACAAATTGAAAATCGGGATCAGATTCCTTTCTATATTTTCGCCAATAGCCTAAATCCCATTTCAATTGCTTAACAGCCCCTAATACAAAACGAAGTTTTGCAAAAAAGGGAATGTATTTTTTTTTAAAACTTTCTACCAAATAATTAGGTGCATGCAGCCGTACGATTAAAGGCAGTTCTGGATATTTCATTTTTATTATCCAGGCATTACCTCCAATTTCGGGGCTCTCAATTACATCAAAAGGCAATGCATCATGTTCTTCAGCAAAACTTCTCAGCACTTTATTTCTAAAAGA
>JANPAP010000126.1:0-9686 GCA_031429975.1 Chitinophagaceae bacterium | reverse complement strand
AGAAAAAGTGGATGCCATTTTTGAAGAGTGCAGGGCAATTTGATAAGCCATTTTTATTTAAACAAATAATATGGTATCAGTAGAAATGATAATTAAGGATATATTTAAATGGAAATAATAATTAAAAAATAAAATCAAATGCAACCAAAATCAGAATTGATTTATAAAGATGTATTAGTGCTTTTATTTTTTGGATTAACAATCTATAGGTGGAATAATGACTTGAAATATGTATGGTTGTTTTTATTTTTTTACTCTTTAGTAAAGCAACTATTTGCACATAAAGAATATTATAAGTTGAACAATAAATATTACTAATAAAATAAGTAGTCAGTTTTAGTTGGTTTGCAAATTTGGAAATATGTCGAGAAAATTATTATTAGATAAAGCACACATAGAAGGCATTCGTACCTACGAAGTATACCGCCGTGAAGGAGGTTACCAGTCGGTAGAGAAGGCTTTGAAAATGGCTACCAACGATATTGTTGAAGAGGTAAAGAAAAGTGGATTGAGAGGAAGAGGTGGTGCTGGTTTTCCTACCGGATTAAAATGGAGTTTTTTGGCAAAGCCCGAAGGCGTGGCCCGATACCTGGTGGTAAATGCCGATGAAAGTGAACCCGGAACTTTTAAAGACCGGTACCTGATGGAATTTATTCCACATTTATTAATTGAAGGTATGATCGTTTCATCCTTTGCCTTGGGCAGCAACAACAGTTATATTTATATCCGTGGCGAGTACGATTGGATTACCGATATTTTAGAAACGGCTATTGAAGAAGCCAAACAAAATGGCTGGCTCGGAAACAATATTCAGGGCAGTGGTTTTGATTGCAATATTTATATGCAACGTGGCGCCGGCGCTTATATCTGCGGCGAAGAAACGGCTTTGTTGGAATCGCTGGAAGGCAAAAGGGGCAACCCCCGTATCAAGCCGCCATTCCCTGCCATCAAGGGTTTGTGGGATTGTCCAACGGTGGTAAATAATGTGGAGACCATTGCAGCAGTGGTGCCCATCATCAATTTTGGTGGCGATGAATATGCAAAAATCGGTGTGGGAAAAAGCACCGGTACAAAATTAATTTCGGCCTGTGGCAATATCAATAAGCCGGGCATTTACGAAATTGATATGACCATCTCTGTTGAAGAATTTATTTACAGCGATGCATATTGTGGGGGCATACCTAATGGAAAAAGATTAAAAGCCTGCATACCGGGTGGATCATCTGTTCCTATTTTACCGGCCAATTTATTATTAACAACTGCTAAAGGGGAGAAGCGGTTGATGAACTACGAAAGCCTGAGTGATGGCGGTTTTGCAACCGGCAGTATGATGGGATCGGGTGGGTTTATTGTGTTGGATGAAGATCAATGCATCGTAAGACATACCCTCACACTTGCAAGATTTTATCATCACGAAAGTTGTGGACAGTGCAGCCCTTGCCGGGAAGGCACCGGCTGGATGGAAAGGATTTTAAAGAAGATTGAAAACGGAAAAGGAGAGATAAGTGATATTGATTTGTTGTGGGATATTCAAAGAAAAATTGAAGGCAATACCATTTGTCCCTTGGGTGATGCAGCTGCCTGGCCTGTGGCCGCAGCCATCCGTCATTTCAGGGATGAGTTTGAATGGCATGTGAACAATCCCGAAGAATGTTTGAAAGGTAATTATGGGTTGAGGCATTATGCTGATGAGATTCATATACCGGAAACAGTTTAAAATATTTAACCGCAAAGACGCTAAGGCGCAAAGTTTGGCAAATAATTTTCTTTGCAACTTTGCGACTTAGCGGTTAAGAAAATAAATATGTCTGAAGAAATAAAAACATTTAAAGTTACCATCGACAACATCACAATTGATGTTGCACCGGGAACTTCTATTTTACATGCAGCCAGGGAAATTGGTGGCGATGTTACACCGCCTGCAATGTGCTACTACAGCAAGTTACAGGGCAGTGGCGGCAAGTGTCGTACCTGTTTGGTAGAGGTTGCCGCAGGCTCTACGGTTGATCCGAGGCCGATGCCGAAACTGGTGGCCAGTTGCCGTACCAATGTTATGGATGGCATGATTGTAAAAAATATTACCAGCGAAAAAGTGAAAGATGCAAGAGCCGGTGTGGTAGAATTTTTGTTGTTGAATCATCCGCTGGATTGCCCCATTTGTGATCAGGCTGGCGAATGTCATTTGCAGGATTTGGGATATGAGCATGGCAAGGTGGGTACCCGTTATGAATTTGCAAGAAGAACTTTTGAGCCCGAAGATATTGGTCCGTACATTCAATTGCACATGACCCGTTGCATACTTTGTTACCGCTGTACTTATGTGGCCGATCAGTTAACCGATAAAAGGGTGCATGGTATTTTGGACAGAGGAGAGCATTCAGAAATTTCAACCTATATTTCTAAAGCCATCGATAATGATTTTAGTGGCAACATGATTGATGTTTGTCCGGTGGGTGCTTTAACCGATAAAACTTTCCGTTTTAAAAACAGGGTTTGGTTTACCAAGCCGGTTGATGCACACCGCAATTGCGAAACTCCCGGATGCTGTGGCAAAACTACTTTGTGGTTGCGTGGCGATGAAGTGTACAGGGTTACTGTAAGAAAAGACCAGTGGGGCGAAGTGCAGAGCTATGATGGAAAGCCGGGCTGGATATGCAATACCTGCCGTTTTGATAAAAAGAAAACAAGCGATTGGGTGGTTGAAGGCGTTACAAAAATTAATCGTCATTCGGTAATTTCGCAGGGACATTACGAAGGATTAACGATGCCAAAAGATCCATTGAAAGAAGTGATGGGCGGAAGGGAACCGAGAATATTGATGGATATTCATGATGAGAGTGAAGTAAATAAACCCGGTATTTTATTAAGCGAAATAAACGGACCGGCACATTCGGATGATTTTAAAAAGGCTGAATAAAGATTTTAAAAGTACAAGGGAGTGACACAACGATGTTGCTCAAAGAAACAAGTGCTGGCTAAAAAATATTTATACAAAAGATTATGTTATTAAGCATTGACCTGGCTTTAATTATTGAAAAATTTGTGCTGATAGCAGTGGTGGTAATGACCTCGCTGTTGGTGGCGATGTATGCAACTTACGGCGAAAGAAAAGTTGCCGCATTTATGCAAGACAGGCGGGGACCCAATCGTGCCGGGCCTTTTGGCCTGTTGCAACCGGTGGCAGATGGATTGAAATTGTTTTTTAAGGAAGAAATTATTCCAAATTTTTCGTCTAAATTTTTATTTATCCTTGGGCCATGTTTGGCAATGCTTACTGCAATGATGACGGGTGCTGTAATTCCCTGGGGCGATAAAGTTCATTTTTTGGGGAGAGATATATCCTTGCAAATTGCCGATATCAACATCGGGATTTTGTATGTGTTTGGCGTAGTAAGTTTGGGTGTGTATGGTATTATGATTGGCAGCTGGGCCAGTAACAATAAGTTTTCTTTGATGGGTGGATTGAGGGCTGCATCGCAAATTATCAGTTACGAACTGGCCATGGGTATTGCACTCATTGCATTGTTGATGGTAACGGGAACGTTGAGCCTGAAAACAATGGTGGGCTTTCAGA
Source organism: Chitinophagaceae bacterium (assembly GCA_031429975.1). Taxonomy (GTDB): domain Bacteria; phylum Bacteroidota; class Bacteroidia; order Chitinophagales; family Chitinophagaceae; genus Ferruginibacter. The sequence goes on along the minus strand of JANPAP010000126.1, from coordinate 6,112 downwards.
TGGATGGGTATTGGAATGTGGTAAAACAACCGCTGGGTTTTCTGATATTTTTAATTTGCGTTTTTGCAGAATGTAACCGTACACCATTTGATTTGCCCGAAGCAGAAAATGAATTGATTGGCGGATACCATACCGAATATTCATCGATGAAACTGGGCTTTTATCTTTTTGCCGAATACATCAATATGTTTATCAGCAGCGCTGTTGTGGTAAGTTTGTTTTTTGGCGGTTACGATATTCCATTTATGAACGATGCCCACATGCTGGAAAAAGTAGGCACCAATTGGATGGCGCTGATGCATGTTGGAATGTTGTTTATGAAAATTGCATTCTTCCTGTTTTTATTTATGTGGGTACGTTGGACCATTCCAAGATTTCGTTACGACCAGTTGATGAACTTGGGTTGGAAAATATTATTGCCACTGGCATTATTTAATATGATTGTTACCGGTGCACTTGTTTTATTGCATCAGAATAACTGGCATTTCTAAACATTAAAAATATATTTGCGCAAATATTTATTGCTGCAGATTAAAAATAAATATGCAACCATTAACCAATAAGTCCAAACAAGTTAGCCGCAAACCAATGAGTTTGTTGGAGAGGGCTTACCTGCCTGCTATCTTCAGGGGCATGGCCATTACATTTGGTCATATGTTTAAAAAAAGACCCACCATAAATTATCCCGAAGTAACCCGTCCATTCAGTCCGGTTTTTCGTGGATTGCATGTGTTGAACAGAGATGAAGAGGGAAGAGAAAATTGTACCGCCTGTGGATTGTGTGCCGTAGCTTGTCCGGCAGAAGCCATCACCATGGAAGCTGCAGAACGTAAACCGGGAGAAGAACATTTATACCGGGAAGAAAAATATGCAGCCAGTTACGAGATCAATATGCTGCGTTGTATTTTTTGCGGTTTGTGTGAAGAGGCTTGTCCCAAAGATGCAATCTACCTGAGTGAAACCTTTGCTCCTGCAAACTTTCAGCGCAAAGGATTTATTTATGGTAAGAACGATTTGTTGATTCCAAATCCGGTAACAGAGCCGGAAGAATATGCAAAGGCAAAGGGTGGCAGGGTAAAAATTAAATAGTTCATCATTTAAATAAAGCCAACCAAGGGTTGGGCAAAAAGTTTATGAGTGTTACAGAAATATTATTTTGGTTTTTAAGTTTCCTTACAATTGGAGGCGCCATCATGGTAGTTACCAGTAAAAATCCGGTGTACAGTATCCTGTCGCTGATTGTTACATTTTTTGCAATTTCGGGTCATTATATTTTATTGAATGCTCAGTTTTTGGCAATCGTAAACATCATTGTTTATGCAGGCGCCATCATGGTGTTATTTTTATTTGTGGTGATGCTGATGAATTTAAATGCCGATGCTGAACCGCCGCAAAAAAGAAAATATTTAATGTTTGCCGGAGTAATTTCCGGCTCAACTTTATTGCTGTTGATTGTTGCTGCCATCAGAAAATCGGATGTGGGCAGCCAACTGGTGCAATTAAAAACAGGCGATGTGGGGTTGATCAATAATTTGGGAAAAGTATTGTTTACCGATTTTGTTTTTCCTTTTGAAATTAGCAGTGTGTTGTTTTTAAGTGCCATGATTGGTGCGGTGTTGATTTCAAAAAAAGAAGCATCAGAATAAAATTAAAAATTGAACTTCTATAAAAAGAAGTTGTGTTTTATAAAGCGTTTAAAAATTATGCCAGTTAATTATTATATTTTTTTATCGGTTGCATTGTTTTGCATTGGAGTGGTAGGCGTATTAACCCGCCGCAATGCCATCATTGTTTTTATGTGTGTGGAGTTGATGCTGAATGCAGCCAATTTATTGCTGGTGGCATTTTCAAAAATGCACCACCTTGCCTTGGGATTAAATTTTCCAAATTTGGCCAGTGAGGCACAGATTTTTGTTTTCTTTATTATGGTAGTAGCTGCTGCAGAAGTAAGTGTGGGACTGGCTATTATTGTAATGATCTACCGGAATACACATTCAATTGATGTGAATTTCCTGAACCGTTTAAAGCATTAAAAACAACCGCAACTTTAGGGTTGCCGATTTAAAAATATTTATTCAAAAAATGAAATTTCCCTTTTAGGGATGGGGCTTATGAACAACGTTTTACAAATAGTTTGGTTAATACCGGTGTTGCCTTTGATTGGTTTTTTAATCAATGGACTCGGCAGAAAAAATTTATCAAAAACGTTTAGTGGCTTCATTGGCAGCGGCGTTATATTGGTATCTTTTATTTTAAGTTGCTGGGTTTTTATCCAGGTAAAAAATGGCAATACGCATGTAGCGCATTACTACGATTTCATCAATACTCTTTCTTTAAAAATCGGAATGGATTTTCAGATCGATCAATTGTCTTCTTTATTTTTATTGATCATTACCGGCGTTGGTTTTTTAATTCATGTGTACTCCACGTCGTACATGCATGATGAGGAGCCGAAGGATTTTGCAAAATATTTTGCCTATTTAAATCTCTTTATTTTTTCGATGTTGCTGTTGGTAATGGGTGGCAATTTTATCATCATGTTTATTGGCTGGGAAGGCGTGGGGCTTTGCTCTTATTTATTAATTGGCTTTTGGTTTAAAAATAACAATTACAATGATGCGGCAAAAAAAGCTTTCATCATGAATCGCATTGGCGACCTTGGTTTTTTATTGGCTGTATTTTGGCTAATTGCAAAAACAAATACAACTGATTTCCATCAAATTTTTAGTTTGGTTGCCGATACTCAAAAAAATCCTTTATCGACTTTCGATATTACCGGAATTACATTGTTGTTATTTGTTGGTGCAACCGGCAAGAGTGCACAGATTCCTTTATACACCTGGTTGCCCGATGCGATGGCTGGCCCAACACCGGTGAGTGCATTGATACACGCTGCCACCATGGTTACCGCCGGCATCTACATGATTGCAAGAAGCAATATTTTATTCAGTATGGCGCCATTTACACAATCCGTAATTGCTGTAATTGGATTGGCCACTGCAATTCTTGCAGCAACCATTGCACTCAAACAAAACGACATTAAAAAAGTGCTGGCATACTCTACCGTTAGTCAGCTGGGATATATGTTTTTAGGCCTGGGTGTTGGCGCTTATACCGGTGCTGTGTTTCATGTAATGACGCATGCATTTTTTAAAGCCTTGTTGTTTTTGGGTGCAGGTAGTGTTATCCATGCAATGGGTGGAGAGCAGGATATGCGTAACATGGGCGGACTGAAAAAATACATGAGCATTACCCACATCACTTTTTTATTGGGTTGTTTGGCCATTGCAGGTATGCCGCCATTCTCTGGTTTTTTTAGCAAGGATGAAATATTGGGCGAAGCATTTAAACAAAATCCTTTGTATTGGGGCATCGCCGTTATTGGTGCTTTAATGACGGCTTTTTATATGTTCCGTTTATATGCAATGACTTTTTTAGGCAAGTTTAGAGGAACTCATGAGCAGGAGCATCATTTGCATGAAAGTCCTGCCGCCATTACCTTTCCATTAATTGTGCTGGCTATATTGGCAGTTGTTGGAGGTTGGGTTGGCATCCCCGAAATTTTTATGCATGGAGGCCACAGGCTGGAAGCATTTTTAGAACCCGTATTTGCACCCAGCAATGACATCGTTGCAAAACATCATTTAGAACACAGTACCGAATATATGTTGATGGGCATCTCTGTAGGTGGTGCATTAATTGCATTGATTTATGCCTGGAGCAAATTCAGCAAGTACGAAAAAACAACAGCAGAAGAAACCGGCATTGGAAAAATACTTTCCAACAAATGGTATGTGGATGAATTGTATGATGCAGTGATTGTAAAACCACGTCAATCAGTAGCCGCTTTTTTAAATAATGTTGTTGAGAAAAAAGGCATCGATGGTTTTGTAAACGGAATAGGAAAGGGCGTTAATTACAGCAGCCGGCAAATTCGTTTGTTACAAAGTGGCCAGGTGGGCAACTATGTGTTGCTGATGGTAATCGGTATTTTGGTATTATTTATTATTCAATTCTTTTTGTAAAATTTTTATTTAATGTTCGGTAATTATATCACCATTCCTCACTTATTGATTTTTATTCCGCTTATTGCAGGCCTGCTTAATTTTTTTATTAAGAGTGAGGCCGGAGCTAAGTTGTGGAGTTTGTTGGCGGCTTTTGCCACCCTGGGTATTTCAATACTAAGTTTGGTTTACAGTAAAAATAACGACCTAAGTGGATTGACATTTAATTACGAATGGTTGAAATTTATCGGTGCAAGTTTTTCTGTTTCACTGGATGGCGTAGGACGATTGCTGACCTTGTTAACCGCTGTTTCGTTTCCATTAATTTTTATTGCTACCTATAAAAATTCTTACAAAAACCCAGCTTCATTTTATGGATTGATGTTATTGGCACAGGCCGGATTGATGGGCGTATTTTTAGCAAGCGATGCATTGTTATTTTATTTTTTCTGGGAGCTGGCATTAATTCCGGTGTATTTTTTATGCAGTATCTGGGGTGGCGAAAAAAGAATTCAGGCAACTTTTAAATTTTTCATTTACACATTTGCTGGATCTTTATTAATGTTGATTGGAATTATTTATACCTATCTGCAAACTGCAGCTACACCATTTTCCGATCATAGTTTTGCCATCACTGCATTTCATTCTGTGTTGGTAAGTCCTGCTCAACAAAACTGGTTATTCTGGTTATTCTTTATTGCCTTTGCCATCAAGATGCCGGTGTTTCCTTTTCATACCTGGCAGCCCGATACTTACGAGCAATCACCCACTGCAGTAACAATGTTATTGAGTGGTGTAATGGTTAAAATGGGATTGTTTGGATTGATCCGTTGGTTGCTGCCGATGTTTCCGCAGGCAGTAATGAAGTTTGATACGATTGTAATTATCCTGTCCATTACGGGAGTTATTTATGCCAGTTTAATTGCCATCAAACAAGACGATTTAAAACGTTTTGCGGCCTACTCATCCATTGCCCATATCGGCCTGATGTGTGCGGCAATTTTTACTACAAAAACAATTGCACTAGAAGGGGTGATGATACAAATGTTTAGTCATGGCATCAACATCATTGGCTTGTGGATCGTGATTGAATTAATAGAAAGAAATTTAGGTGTTCGTAAAATTTCGCAACTGGGTGGCATTGCACATAAGGCGCCGGTACTCACTATTATGCTGGTAGTAATTGCCCTGGCAAATATTGCATTGCCTTTAACCAATGCATTTGTTGGAGAGTTTATGATGTTCAGTGGATTGTTCCAATACAATATTTGGATTACGGTTTTTGCAGGATTGAGTATCATCCTAGCAGCAGTGTACACCTTGAATATGATTCAAAAAGTTTTTTATGGCGAGGCCAATACATTAACCGCAACCATAAAAGAAATATCGTTGAATGAAAAATTAGTGTTGGGTTTGATAGTGGTTATGATATTTTTTGCAGGCGTATATCCACAACCATTTTTTGATTTAACAAAGAACACCGTTTCAACTTTATTAACAAGATTTAAGTAACTAAAAAATAAATTCCTTTCGTGGAATTGAGGCAGTATGAACGCAATAATATTAACAGCAATCTGGGGAATCGTAATGATGTTTGGCGGTGTTTTTTTTAAAAACAAAAACACGCCATTGTATTGGGCTGTAGCAGGCCTCGTACTGATATTGCTTACAACCATTCATGAATTAAAATACCAGGAATCTTTCTTTGCATTGGATGTAAAAGACATGCTGCATTTCAACAGCTTTAATCTTACGTTTATCATCATAGCACTGAGTTGTACCTTATTGTTCTTTTTGTTAAACGGCAGAGATATTCAAAAAGTAGGCAGCAGTGTTTCGGAATATTTTGCCTTAATATTTTTTGTGTTATGCGGTGTTTCCATTGCAGCAACTTTCAATACATTGCTTACTCTTTTTTTAGGAATCGAAATCATGTCGATCCCATTATATATTTTAACGGGCAGCGATAAAAGAAATTTAAAAAGCAATGAAGCGGCACTGAAATATTTTTTGATGGGCGCTTTTTCTACAGGCATTATGCTGTTAGGTATTGCATTTTTGTATGGTGGCAGTGCAACCGGTTCATTTTATATTGATAATATTATTTC
>JANPAP010000125.1:0-7185 GCA_031429975.1 Chitinophagaceae bacterium | reverse complement strand
CAATAAGATTGGATTTTCAACAACCATTACCGATAATCAAGAAAGAGGGCCACAGTTTTTTCAAGCCTATACAAATAAATTCAAGGCCGTGCCTGGCTTTGGCTTTTACAAAGGATTTAAAACAAACGGGGTTGATTATTTTGATGCCCGAGGTTATTTTACTTTTAATGTTACCAAATATATTGATGTACAATTTGGGCATGATAAAAATTTTATTGGCAATGGTTACCGCAGTTTATTTTTGAGTGATTGGGGCAACAGTTATTTGTTTTTAAAACTCAATACCAGAATATGGAAATTTAATTACCAGAATATTTTTATGGAGCTGATGCCGCAGTTTGCAAAACGAGGCGATAATTTGATTGATAAAAAATATCAGGCCATGCATCACTTGAGTATTAATGTTTCAAAATCGGTAAATATTGGGGTATTTGAAGCCATTACTTTTGGCCGAAAAAACAATTTCGAGTTTCAATATTTAAACCCGATTATTTTTCTCCGGCATGTAGAGGGGTCGGTGGGCAGTCCCGATAAAGCCAAGGCTGGCTTTGACTTTAAAGTAAACGTAGCCAAAAAATTTCAATTTTACGGGCAGTTTTTATTGGATGAATTTGTGTTGAGTAAACTAAAAAATGATCCGAGTAATTATGTAAATAAATACGGTTATCAATTGGGCGTAAAATATGTTGACGCTTTTGGTATTGCTAATCTGGATCTGCAATTTGAATCCAATCGGGTACGTCCATTTACTTATTCTCACAGGGATTCTGTTTCAAATTATACGCATTATAATCAACCCATGGCACATCCATTGGGCGCCAATTTTCAAGAGTTTATTGGCATTCTAAAATATCAACCAGCACCTAAATGGTATATTAATGCAAGGGCTATTTATTATTTCCAAGGGTTAGACAGTGCCGGTTTTAATTTTGGATCCAATCCTTTGTTGTTGTACAATGTTGGCAGGCCGTTGGTAAATCCTTTGGATCCATTATCGGGGCAAAGAGAAAATGCATTTAAAGTGGGAAGCGGCATGAAAGCTACTTGTCTGAATGCTTTGATACAAGTGTCGTACGAGCTTAAGGAAAATATTTACATCGATTTAAGTTTGCAACACCGTACTTATAAAATTGCCAATACAACTACCAACACTAGTAATACAATGTTTACTGCGGGTATTAGAATGAATATGTTTAAACGGCAGTACGATTTTTAAAATTTATTTATGCAATTCGGCCTTTAAATTTATGCCGTTTTCTATGTCCGGTTGCGGCCATTGTATGGATCGATTTGTTTTTAAAATCGTCTGAAATTACACTGATATTCCCATCTACTTCCAACATGGCTAAATCAACATGGCCGGTAGTTTCAACACCATGTTCCCTTACCGCAGCATGTAGTTCATCGATGGTGATTTCTGCTGCATTTAAATTTTCAAATTGTATTACACCTTTATAAATTAATAAAGATGCTTTGCCTTGTAACAGTTCGCTGGCCCTTTTGTTTTTGTATAAAAAGTTTTTTAAAATAAAGTTGATGATAAAAAGGGATGCAGCTGCAACTACGCCACCAGACAGTGAAGTGTCTGATCCCACCATGGCATTTTGAACAGAGTTGCTGATTAATAATATAAACACCAAATCAATTACAGATAATTGCGCTAACTCTTTTTTACCAAATACCCGTATGGCAATTATCACAAAAAAATAAACGGCTATACAACGCAGAATGATTTGTATAAAATTATTTTGAAGCAGTTGTTCCATAAAATTATTTTTTTAGAATTTATTATTTTGTTTCAAACCAAACCTTGGTTTCATCATTCCAATCGCCATTGTAATTAATGGTTAATTCCTCGCCGGCTTTAATTGCCCGGATTGTTTTTACAAAAATTAAATCTTCCTCAAAATCCATAAAATACTCACAGTTGCTTTTATAGCTGTGGTTGTAAATCGGTATCAACCCAAGTGCCATACAGCATTTATCTTTTTCAATTCCCCACTCAAAAATATAATCATGTAAAGTAGTTTTATCCAGTAAGGCCCTGTCTTGTTTTGGCATAACAATTACCGGAGCAATTTCTATAACAGTTTCTGTCGAAATATTTTTATTTGTAAATACACCCCGGCCCATGGTTAGGGTGCTGGCTACATGCAGGTAAGGTTTCAGCATAACAAATTATTAAAGCTAATTGAAGTAATTTGCAAGTTAGTTAAAGGATGCTGAATGTTTGAGGGAAATCAAAAGGCAATAGTCAATAGTCAATAGTCAATAGTCAATATTCAATAGTCAATAATCAAAAGGCAAAAATCAGAAATCAGAAATCAAAAATGCTGTCACCGAATAAATTATAATCATGTCATTAGAGTTAGAAGAATTGTCGTTGGATGACCAGTTTCTGGAAGTAATTGCATCCGAAGATAAACTGCGGATAAAAGAGTTTTTAAATAATCAGAACATCAGCGATGTTGCTGATTTGATTTACGAAAATGAGGATTACGAAACACAGATCATCAGCCATCTTTCGCTGCATCGGGCTGCCAGTGTATTTAAAATATTAGAATTAACAACGCAAAAAAGAATCATCAAAGATTTGCCGGCATTTACTGCTGCCGAATTAATGAATGAGTTACCGGCAGATGACCGTACCTCTTTTTTAAGTGAATTGCCCAGCAATGCCGTTAGAGAATTGGTGAAAGCACTCAATCCCGAAGAAAGAAAAATAACCCTTTCATTGCTCGGATATCCTGAAGGAAGTGTAGGCCGATTGATGACTCCGGATTATATTTATGTGTACGAAAACGATACGGTTGAAGAAGTATTAAATACGATCCGAAGAGACGCTAAAGACAGCGAAACCATTGACGTTATTTATGTAATTAATAAAAAGGGCGACCTGTTGGATGATATCCGGATTAAAGAATTTATTTTGGCTACGCCAGAAACAAAAGTGAATGAAATGATGGATGGGCGCTTTATTGCGTTGAATGTAGAAGACGATCAGGAAGTAGCTAACGAGGCATTTAAAATGAATAACCGGGTGGCCCTGCCGGTGGTTAGTAAGAGTAATAAATTGTTAGGCATTGTTACCATTGATGACGTGTTGTGGGTAACCAATGAAGAATTTAGTGAAGACATGCAATTGATTGGTGGTACCCAGGCATTGGATGAACCCTATCTGGAAATGTCGCTGGTAAAATTATTCAGAAAAAGAGTGGGCTGGCTGATTGTGCTTTTTTTAGGCGAAATGTTTACTGCAACTGCCATGGGATATTTTGAAGAAGAGATTCAAAAAGCAGTGGTACTTGCATTGTTTATTCCGCTCATTATTTCAAGTGGTGGTAATACCGGATCACAGGCATCAACACTTATTATTCAGGCAATGGCAGTGGGCGAAATTACGATTGCCAACTGGTGGCGGGTAATGCGCCGGGAAATTATACAGGGCTTAATGTTAGGTTCTGTTTTAGGAGTAATTGGTTTTACAAGAGTAATGGTTTGGGCAAAAATTTTGCCGAATGTTTATGGGTTGCACAGTACGCAGATTGCTTTTACCGTTGGTTTTTCGTTGATGGGAGTGGTGATGTGGGGAACACTTACCGGCTCTATGTTACCGTTAGTTTTAAAAAGATTAGGAGCCGATCCTGCTGTAAGTTCGGCTCCGTTTGTAGCAACATTGGTAGATGTTACCGGACTCATCATTTACTTTTCGGTTGCGTATTTATTTTTACAGGGATTATTATTGTAAACAATTTTATTGGGTATTTAATTTCAGGTTGTTGCTGTACCCAGTTTTTTTATTTTAAAGATTTGCAGTATCAGGTAAATGATGGTTCCCCAAACGCCTATCACTATTGAATACGCCATAAATAATAACCATAATGGTGTTCTAAACCGGGTAGACCAAAGTGTACGTTGGTTAAAAAAACCATCATTTGATTTTACTGCTTCACCCCAGCGGACAGTTTTGTTTACGGTAAGATTTCCCAGCAGTTCATTGTCTTCAACTTTTGCAACTAATATTATATTTCCGTTTTCATCTCCCGGAATATTTTTCCGGCTGAGTGCTGCAACCACAGTACCGCTTGAATCGGTTGTATAGGTGGCTTCTTCACCAACAGTAAGAAATCCACCTAGTAAACGGCCAATACCAACCTTCATTTCTACATCTGGAGCAGGCTCCCAACTTGTTCTATTTAATGCTGTTACTGTTATTGAAATTGATCTGACAGCATCCTCATTTAAAGTATCAATAACAATTTTTGATTTTGTAATTGTTGCTTCAGCTGTGGTTGATTCAAATTCTTTAGTGGCTTCGGATACGGCAATAAAATTATGTTTTGAAGCGCCATCCCAAACGGCTTTTAAAGCTGGTGGCAATACAGCTTTTGCAATTCCTTTATCATCTGTAGTAACTTTTCCAATCAGGTTTGCGGTTGAATCTGTATCCAAAAATAAATTGATATGGATGCCTTTTATCTGTACAAATTTTCCTTTAATTTTTGATTTGGTAGTTGCCTTTAAATACACAACCTTGTTGTTATTCATAAAATATCCAAGGGAGAGATTCAAATCATTTTTTACTGAATCTTGTGCAAATAAATTAACCGGAAAGGCAATGTATACAACCATTGCCAGGGCTATTTTAATAATTCTGTTCATCTTGTTCATGTTGTTCGGTTATTGTTTCTTGAATAGGAATAATAGGATAGATCCTTGCAAAAAAAGTGATGATCAATAATGCTCCGGAAAGCGAACCAATGGCAATGGCCCATTCTTCCCAACTGGGAAAATAATGATGATAATTTGCAGGCACATCTTGTATGGGTAAAAACGGATGTAGTAATGTAGGTGTTACAATCAGATACCGTTTAAACCAGGCACCAACAACAATCATTACGCCTACAATAAACATGGGCAGTGGCTTTCTTCCTTTTTTAAATAATAGTAATAATATTGGAATGATCATGCCAACCACTATGGCAAACCAAAACATTAAAGCATAATCACCGGTAAACAAACCTGATAAATGTGCCTCTTCCGATTTCTTCATTTTAAATGCGGGAACCATGTATTCGTTAATATTAAAATAGAGGTATAATAAGGCAAGCATCACAACAATTCTTCCCATTTTTTCAAAATGCAGTTCGGTAATGTATTTTTCAAGTTGGTAGAATTTTCTAAAAATATACATGGCTACAACAACAGCACCGGCACCTACCAGAAATGCTCCGGAAATAAAATAGGCTCCAAAATTGGTGCTGTCCCACCCGGCCCGGTATGTGGTTGCAAACAGCCAGGAGGTTACTGTATGTATGCTGAATGCAACCGGTATAATTGCGATACATAAAATTGTAATAGACCTTTCGCTAATTTTAAATTGTGCTGCAGTTCCATTCCAAAAAGATCCTTGAAACCGGTATAATTTATTGAGTGCATTGCTTGATTTTTCTTTGAATCGGATCATGATTTTAAGATCGGGCAATAAGGGGAAATATAAGAGTAGCAGACTGATTACAAAATAAGTGCTGATTACTATTACATCCCACATAATGGGAGATTGAATGCGGCCATGTGTAAATAAATTCAACACTCTTTCGGGCCTTCCCATATCCACGATAATAATTAATGAAGCAAATACAATTGCAGATACGGCAATGATTTCTGCAATTCTTGTAAGTGGCGTTGCCCATTTTACATTTGCCAACCGAAAAATTGCTGTGATTAATGAACCAACTAAACTGATGGCCACAAAGAATACAAAATTTGAAATGTAAATTCCCCAAGATGCATAGTCTCTCATATTGGTAACAACCAGGCCATTTTTAAGTTGCCGGAAATAGGCAACCGCCCCCAACAAACATAAAAGGATTAATACGCTTGTCCATATCATTCCACGTTTTCCAAATTTTTGAGGAAGCAGGTCATGGATAATTTTTTCACTTGATAAAGAAGTTACGTTTTCCACTTGTTATAGTTTTAATGTTGCTTTAAGTCTGCAGGGTTTACATTTTCCAAACCAGATTCATAAGGGAAACTGCGGTTTACCGGCGGCAGATAATATACACTTGGTTTTGTTCCCAAATCTTCCATTAACCGATAGCCAGCTTTGTCTTTTATCAGGTCACTGAATCTAAAAGTTTCGGCTCCATTTGTTACAGAATCTTCATTCATATCACCAAACATAAATACGCCATTGGGGCAGGCCGATACGCAATGCGGTAATTCCCCTTTCCGTACCATGTCTGGACAAAAGTCGCATTTACCAACAGTGCCTAATTTTTGCGGAACACTGGTTTCACTGGAGTAAGGTTGTTTAGCAATTTCTGCAGGAATTTCGGGTTCCTCCCAATTAAATACTCTTGTAGAATAGGGGCATGCAGCCATACAAAACCGGCAGCCAATACAACGGTCGCTGTCAATAGCTACAATGCCATCCTGCCTTTTAAATGTAGCATCAACCGGACAAACTTTTACACAAGGCGGTTCGTCGCAATGCATACAGGTTGTAGGCTGCCAGTAAGGTGCAGCCTGATCGGCGTCCTGCATAGAGTACACTTTTATCCAGCTTTGCCCCGGATGTACAAAGTGCATATGGTTACAGGCGCTCTGGCATTTTTTTAAATTTTTGCATCGGGCTAAATCAATAACCATTACAAATTTTTTACCGGCAATTCCTTTTCGTTCTTCAATATTGCTAAGGGGAGGCATGTGCGGAACAGGCTTTAATAAAGCGCTGTCAATTTCAATCACCTCGCCATCCACAGAAAGTAGTTTTACTTTTTTGCCGGATAATGCTACCGCTTCTTGAGGAAGGAACGGATTGTTTTTATCGGAACAACCAGCCATTGCAGCGGTTGCCAATATGCCGGCTAGTAAAAATTCTTTTCTGGATTGATTATTATTTTCCATTGCATTATTTTATTGTGGAGCATTGAATTGTTATTTTTTTATCCAATTTTGTAAAGCTTCATTGGTTATTTTTTTACCCGAGGATGCTAATAATTTTTTATCAATTTCTACCAATGTGCCATCCTGGGCAAGCATCTTTACTGTTTCAGTTTTTACTTCTTTTTTCTTTTTGGAAAAAAAATTTAATCCGGTTAATGTGGTAATGGTTGCAGCACCCCATAAAAGAAATTTTTTTCTGGAGGTTGATTGTTGATTTTGATTGGCGATTTTTTT
>JANPAP010000124.1:0-3788 GCA_031429975.1 Chitinophagaceae bacterium | reverse complement strand
GCTACATCTATTTCAAAAAATAATGTAACCGATCTTTTACGCAACGAATTAAAGTTTGCAGGGCTAACATTTACAGATGCATTAGAGATGAAAGGGCTAACCAAATTTTTTCCGGGAGGAACGATAGCTGTTCAGGCATTGATAGCAGGCAATGATATGCTTTGCCTGCCGGAAGATGTGGGAATGGCAATAACAGAAATTAAAAAAGCTATCAGTGATAAAAAAATAAGTTGGGATGATATTTATACCAAAGTAAAAAAAGTATTCCTGGCAAAATATCAATTGGGGTTAAATAAAACACAATCCATTTCTTTAAACAACCTGGTTGAAGATTTAAATGCTAAAACAAATGCAATAGTTGCAAAAGTGGCAAAAGAAACAATTCAAAAGCAGGAAGCTAAAAATGAAATGAAAAAGGAAACAATCCAAAAGCAACAAGAAATAACTAAAGTGGCAAAAGAAACAAATCAATTAACCGCCGTTTTTGATAATTACTTTTTATTAAAAGATGCATTGGTAAAAACGGATGGGGCGGCAGCTGCAGCAAAAGCAAAAAATTTGCAAGCCGCCATCAACGCAGTAAAAATGGCGCAGCTAACCATGGAGATTCACATGGTTTGGATGAAAGTTTTAAACGATTTAAAAACTGCTGCAACACAAATCACCGAAACAAAAGACATTGCAAAGCAGCGAAATTATTTTATGGGCCTTTCAAAAAATATGTATGCAGTAATAAAAGTTTCTAAAACAGATGAAACCATTTATTACCAATTTTGTCCGATGGCAAATGATGGCAAAGGCGCCAATTGGTTAAGCAAAGAGCAGGGTATTAAAAACCCCTACTATGGAGCACAAATGCTTACTTGTGGTAAAACAGTGGAAACCATCAAGCAATAAAAAAAGCATTATTGTATTTACAAGGATGCAATTATAACATTTATCTAAACGAATTATTAAAATGAATTTACAGAAAACGTTTTTTAAAAAAGCACTGCCGATCGCCCTGTTTTTTTCATTAATTATTGCAAATGCATCTGCACAAAAAGTGGTTCGATACGATTTGTATATAAAAGATACCATCGTAAATTTTACCGGAAAAGAAAAACGAGCCATTGCCGTAAATGGTCAAATACCCATGCCCACACTTACTTTTACCGAAGGCGACACGGCAGAAATTTATGTGCACAATCAACTGAACGAAACCACCTCATTGCATTGGCACGGATTGTTTTTACCTAATAAAGAAGATGGGGTACCCAACCTTACTCAAATGCCCATCGAACCCAATACAACCCATGTTTACAGATTTCCAATTATACAACACGGCACACATTGGTATCATAGCCACAGTGGTTTGCAGGAGCAGATAGGTATGTACGGCAACTTTGTAATGAATAAACGGGCTACTGATAAAACATTCAGAAAGGGCATTGATGATTTACCAACACTGCCAATTGTATTAAGCGAATGGACGGATTACAAACCAGAGAATGTTCACCGCATGTTGCACAACGCTTCTGATTGGTTTGCCATTAAAAAAAATGCGGTGCAGAGTTATGGCGAAGCCATCCAGGCAGGGCATTTTAAAACCAAACTAAAAAACGAATGGAAACGAATGTTGGCAATGGATGTAAGCGATGTGTATTACGATAAAATATTAATGAATGGGCAAGCTGAAACGGAAATAAAATCGGTTAACGGAAAGCTTTTAAAAGGAGGCGATAAAGTACGATTAAGAATATCAAACGGTGGCGCATCCTCTTACTTTTGGCTTACATATGCTGGAGGCAAAATTACAGTAGTTGCCAACGATGGCAACGATGTGCTGCCTGTTGAAGTAGATAGATTACTCATTGCCGTATCCGAAACCTACGATGTGGTAGTAACCATTCCTGCCGATAGTACCGCCTTCGAATTTTTAGCAAGCACCGAAGACAGAACCAACTCGGCCTCTTATTATATTGGCAATGGCATTAAACAATTGATATCCCCAATGCCAAGATTAAAATATTTTGAAGGCATGAAGATGATGAATGGCATGATGAAAATGAATGGTGATCTGGATGATATGGGCATGCAAATGAGCCTGAATCAAATGGACATGAATGTGGTAATGTATCCTGAAATTACGGGTGCATTAAAAAAATCCGGCGATGAAAAAATGCCGGGAATGGATATGAAAGAAGATCATTCTATGCAAAACAATAATCAATACAATTCCAATGCGCTTTCAGATATTGTAACGTTGAATTATGCCATGCTAAAAGCGCCCAACAAAACAAATCTTCCCAAAGACGCAGCAGTAAAGGAATTGAAGTTTGAGCTTACCGGTAACATGAACCGATATGTTTGGAGTTTGGATAATAAAGTGATTTCCGAAGCTGATAAAATCCTGATAAAAAAAGGCGAAAATGTTAGAGTGGTTTTGCACAACGGTTCCATGATGCGTCACCCAATGCACCTGCACGGACACGACTTTCGTTTACTAAATGGAGAAGGCGACAACGCTCCTTTAAAAAACATTGTAGACATCATGCCCATGGAAACAGACACGTTGGAATTTAATGCCAATGCTGAAGGTGATTGGTTTTTTCATTGCCATATTTTATACCACATGATGAGTGGCATGGGCAGGGTTTTCAGTTACGAAAATAAAGCGCCCAATCCTTTAATTCCTGATCCGAAATATGCTTATAGAAAACTAAAAGCCGATGACAGAAAAATGCATTTCATGTTTCAAAATGATTTTGCAACAAATGGTAATGACGGGGCAATGATGTTACAAAATACCCGTTGGAGCATTGGCAGCGAATGGCGGTTGGGTTACCACGATATGCATGGCTACGAAACAGAAACGCATGTTGGCAGATACCTCGGAAAAATGCAATGGCTGATGCCTTTTATTGGCTTCGATTGGCGGTACCGGAAAATGGGTATTGATGAGCATGAGAAAAATATTTTTGGACAATCCAATACAAAAGACAACCGGGCTGTATTGAGTGTGGGTGTAAATTATACCTTGCCGATGTTGCTGCGTTTTCAAACAGAAATTTTTACGGATGGCATTGTTCGGTTGCAATTAATGAGAGAAGATATTCCTATAACAAAACGACTTCGATTTGCATTTATGGTAAACACCGATAAAGAATATATGGCAGGACTGGGCTACATTGTAAGCCGCAATTTTGCAATCCGTACACATTACGACAGTGATATGGGTTTTGGTGCAGGGTTATCATTTTCTTATTAAACAGCACTGCCCTATTGCATCATAAAATTTTGATTTGATACTTGTTTTTTCTCCGTGGTTGCTGCCTTTACCTACCATGGTTTATTTTAACTTAGAGTTGGGTGTCATGCTTGGGGAGCGCTTGTATGCATGACATTGACTATATTTTTTCGAGATTTTACCTTAAATTTGACAATATGAAAATTGAGGAAATAAATACCACATTAGTTGACGGTTATTTGGGGCTTTTGGACAACCTTAGCACAAACAACAAGCTTGAACTTATAACTAAACTAACAGCTTCAGTTAAGACAGATCTGTCCAACAAAAAATCATCATTTAAAAAAGCATTTGGTGCATTTGACTCAAAAAAG
This sequence comes from Chitinophagaceae bacterium, assembly GCA_031429975.1. GTDB lineage: Bacteria > Bacteroidota > Bacteroidia > Chitinophagales > Chitinophagaceae > Ferruginibacter. The sequence continues at coordinate 185 of JANPAP010000124.1, read as the reverse complement.
TCTGCCGAAGAAATTATTGATGAAATTCGAAATAGCAGAGTTAGTACCCGACAAATCGAATCGTTTTGAAAAAATATCTGATTGATACTAACATTGCCATATTTTATATGAAGGGCAAGTTTGACCTTGAAACAAAGTTTGACAAAACAAATTCGGATAATTGTTTCATTTCCGAAATAACTTTA
>JANPAP010000123.1:0-2545 GCA_031429975.1 Chitinophagaceae bacterium | reverse complement strand
GGAAAATTTACTACGCCATCTTTTTCTACCTGGGCTTCTGCATGTTCCATTTCATCTTCCCACCAAATATCCCTGCCCTTAATCATGCTTACCGGTGTACGGGTTCTGGTGTACACAATTACTTTCTTCACCAGTTTATTTCCTATCAATGCATCATCAATAATATCTTTTAAAGCAATTACTTTTTCGCCTCTGTAAGCGCCATCACAGCTAACAATAAATTCTGCTCTGGCATCTTCCAAACGGTCGGCAATACTTTGTGCAGAAAATCCACCAAATATTACACTGTGTATGGCACCAATTCTGGCACAGGCCAATACTGCATACGATAGTTCGGGGATCATTCCCATGTATATACAAACCCGGTCACCTTTTTTTACGCCATTGTTTTTTAATACCTGTGCAAACTGGCAAACCCTTTTGTGCAGACGGTTGTAGGTTACAATCCTTACTTTTTCATCGGGGTTATTGGGCTCCCAAATGATGGCGGGTTTTTCGCCCATGGTTTTTAAATGACGATCGATACAATTTTCGGTGATGTTGAGTTTTGCTCCGGCAAACCACTCCACTTTTGGATAGCTGAAATTCCATTTAAGGATGGTCTCCGGTTTTTTTCGCCATTCAAAATTTTCTGCAACAGATGCCCAGAAAGCTTCGGGATCTTCCACACTTTTTTTATAGGCTGCATTATATTCGTCGAGTGATTTAAACTGATATGGATATGACATTACAATTGTTGTTGAAATAAATTAATCTTTTTCTTCGCCCCCAAATTAATATATTTATAGCAATTAAATCCGGCTAAGGATTCTTTAAAAAACTTAAACTGTTGCATGACAAATTCTGCTGAAAAAGGAATTGGTAAAATAATATTTTCTTCTTCCCTCGGTACCATGATTGAGTGGTATGATTTTTACATTTTTGGAATGCTTGCCAAAACAATTGCCACCCAATTTTTTCCCGAAGGAAATGAAACTGCAGCCTTGCTGAGTACCTTGGCAATTTTTGCCGCAGGATTTTTGGTAAGGCCATTTGGCGCCTTGGTTTTTGGAAGATTGGGCGATATGATTGGAAGAAAATCTACCTTTTTACTTACACTGGTTTTAATGGGCAGCGCCACTTTTTTAATTGGCCTGGTGCCGGGTTATAAAAGCATTGGTATGGCAGCGCCTTTATTGGTTTTGTTGTTGCGATTGATACAGGGTTTGGCGCTTGGTGGCGAGTATGGTGGTGCTGCAACTTATGTTGCCGAGCATGCACCTGCCAATAGAAGAGGCTACTATACATCCTGGATACAAACCACTGCCACACTGGGTTTGTTTGTTTCGCTGGGAATAATTATGTTGGTAAAAGCATCCATGACCGAAGCGGCATTTAATGCAGAATGGGGTGGCTGGCGTTATCCGTTTTGGATATCGATTTTACTGGTGGGCATTTCTGTTTATATCCGGTTAAAGATGCAGGAAAGCCCGATGTTTTCGAAACTGAAAGCGGAAAATAAGGTTTCTAAAAATCCATTAAAAGAAAGTTTTGGGCATAAAGGAAATTTTAAAATGGTATTGCTGGCTTTGTTTGGTGCCGTAATGGGACAGGGCGTAATTTGGTACACCGGCCAGTTTTATGCACAATCATTTTTAGAAAATACAGTTAAGATTGAGTTTGTACAAAATCGGGAAATATTATTGTGGGCTATCGGACTTGCCACTCCATTTTTTTTAGTGTTTGGTGCTTTAAGCGATCGGATCGGAAGAAAATGGATCATGCTTACGGGGATGTTGCTGGGTGTTGTTTTTTACAGGCCGATATTTAATGAGTTGTTGAAAAGTGCAGATGCAAAAGAATGGCTGAAACAAAAACCAGGCAATTATAAAGAATCAGAACTGGTATTTAAAGACATTTCAATAAAAGACACTGTAAATAACACAACCCTTGATTTGAGTGTTTGCAATCAGAAAAGCTATTATCAATTAAATGACGGAACAAAATTCATTGAAAACAGATTCGACACAATTGATAAAGTTGAAGTAAAAAAAGATGTTGTAAGAGATACAAAACCTTCCTATTCTGAAAAAATTCTTTCAACATCCCTTAAATGGAAATTCATTTTCCTGGTTTGGATAATGATCGTTTTTGTAACCATGGCCTATGGCCCTATTGCTGCATTTTTGGTAGAATTATTTCCAACAAAGATCCGCTACACATCCATGAGCCTGCCTTATCATATCGGTAATGGTGTGTTTGGCGGATTGGTGCCGTTTATCGCCACCTTATTATCAACCACCTTTACCAAAGACCCGCTGGTAGGGCTTTGGTATCCCATTGGCGTGGCAGCTTTATGTTTTGTGATTGGTGCTTTGTATTTGAATAATAAAATTGATAAAGAAGTTAATGATTAAAAAAAATATTTGTATGAATACAGTTAAAAAAATAATGGGGTTGTTGTGGATGGTCATTGCACCCGTGATAATTTATTTTTTGATCATGGGCGCTATACATAATATCAACAGCACCGGTACAAAAGATATTAATAAACCCATTCCCTGGA
>JANPAP010000122.1:0-1595 GCA_031429975.1 Chitinophagaceae bacterium | reverse complement strand
AGTAAAACCCATTGTTGGTTGTGAATTTTACATTACCAAAGACCGCCACCGCAAAACATTTAATAAAGAAGAAAAAGACCCACGGCATCATCAAATATTATTGGCGAAAAATGATGTGGGTTATAAAAATTTAGTAAAGCTTACATCGCTTGGATATATTGAAGGCATGTACTCCAAATATCCCAGAATTGATAAGCAACTCATCCATAAATATCATGAAGGCCTTATTGCAACTACCTGCTGTTTGGGTGCATTGGTACCACAAACCATTTTAAAAAAAGGAGAAGCCGAAGGTGAAAATGAATTTAAATGGTGGCTGAATATTTTTCAGGAAGATTATTATATCGAATTGCAGCGGCATGGTATTCCCGATCAGGAAAAAGTAAATGAAGTTTTACTGCGGTTTGCAAAAAAATACAATGTAAAAGTTATTGCCAGCAACGACAGCCATTATGTGGATCAAAAAGATTTTAATGCACACGACATTTTACTCTGTATCAATACCGGCGAAAAGCAAGCTACTCCTTCATCAAGAGAATTTGGCGATGATGATGTGATGATCAAAAACAAAAGATTTGCTTTTCCCAACGATCAGTTTTTTTTAAAAACAACGGCCGAAATGACGAAGGTTTTTGAAGACCTTCCGGAAGCGATTGATAATACCAATGAAATTGTTGGCAAGATTGATTTGCTGGATTTAAAAAGAGATATTTTATTACCCAATTTTGTTATACCGGCAAATTTTAAAACCCAGGATGAATATTTAGAAAGTATCACCTGGGCTGGCGCCAAGGAACGATACTTGATTTTTACTCCCGAAATTGAAGAGCGAATAAATTTTGAATTAGGCGTAATAAAGGAAATGGGGTTTGCCGGATACTTTTTAATTGTAAGTGATTTTATAAAAGCCGGCAGAGACATGGGAGTTTTTGTAGGCCCCGGTCGTGGATCGGCGGCAGGTAGTGCCGTGGCCTATTGCATCGGCATAACCAATATCGACCCCATAAAATACAATTTACTTTTTGAAAGATTTTTAAATCCGGAGCGTAAGAGCATGCCCGATATCGACACGGACTTTGATGATGATGGCCGCCAAAAAGTGATTGATTATGTGGTACAGAAATATGGTAAAAATCAGGTGGCACAAATTATTACCTATGGTACCATGGCCGCTAAATCGAGTATTGCAGATGTAGCAAGAGTGATGGATTTACCCCTTGCAGAAAGCCGTGCAATAACCAAATTAATTCCTGATAAACCGGGGATTAATTTAAAAAGATTATTGCAGGCTCCTTTTACAAAAAAAGATGCCAAGGATGGTGAAAAATCGCTAGAAGAAAAAGAACAATTACAAGCCGAAGATTTTGAAAACGTAAAAAAACTTCGGGAAATATATAATGGTACCGATCTGCACAGTAAAATTTTACATGAAGCAGAAATCCTTGAAGGATCTGTGAGAAACACCGGTATCCATGCAGCAGGTATCATCATTGCACCAAAAGATTTAACTGATTTAATTCCGGTTGCCACTTCAAAAGAATCGGAGTTATGGTTAACCCAAATTGAAGGCAGTATTATTGAAGAAGCCGGTGTAA
>JANPAP010000121.1:0-2657 GCA_031429975.1 Chitinophagaceae bacterium | reverse complement strand
AATCCGGCAGGATGCGCCATGTCGCAATGTACAAATGCACCAATCTCATCAGCAATTTTTCTGATTCTTTCATAATCCCAGTCTCTGCTGTAAGCACTTGCTCCGCAGATAATCATTTTAGGTTTAAAGGTTCTGGCTTTTTCTTCCAGCATATCATAATCTACAAGTCCGGTTTCTTTTACCACAGCATAAAAATGAGCTTCGTATAATTTGCCCGAATAATTTACCGGCGAGCCATGGGTAAGATGACCACCCATACTTAAATCCAATCCTAATATTTTATCGCCCGGTTGCAATATGGCCAAAGCCACTGCAGCATTGGCTTGTGCGCCACTGTGGGGCTGTACATTGGCATAGTCGCAATTAAAAATCTGTTTAATTCTGTCAATGGCTAATTGTTCTGTCTGGTCTACAAATTCACAACCGGCATAATATCTTTTGCCCGGATATCCTTCGGCATATTTATTTGTCATAACCGAGCCGGAAGCCTGCATCACCTGAAGGGATGTAAAATTTTCAGAAGCTATCAGTTCAAGACCATGTCGCTGGCGCTCTAATTCTTTTTGAATAATGTCGAATACCTGTTGATCTCTTTGCATTGCATAATTTTAAGAAAGCAAATATACAAAGGCAACTTTATTTAATGATTTTAAGTGTTATTTATAATGTTGCTACGATATGTATTTTCTACACAAAATATACTACTTTCACAAACTGTATTAGAATTTATAGCTACCTTTTGCAGGTTCAATATGCTTCAGGAGCTTAAAGTTGAAATAAATTATGAAGGCAATAATTCCAGTAGCAGGCGCAGGCACCAAGTTGCGACCTCACACCTATACACAACCCAAGGCTTTAATACCATTAGCCGGAAAAACGGTACTTAGTATCATCATCGATCAGTTACATGAAGCCGGTATCAATGACTTTATTTTTATTGTGGGCTATCTGGGTGATAAGATTCAGGATTATGTAAAAGCACATCATCCTGAACTTACAACTTATTTTGTTTATCAAAACGAACGTTTTGGTACAGGGCATGCAATTGATTTGGCTAAAGAACTGGTTGGCAAAGAAGAAGTTTTTATTGTTTTGGGCGATACAATTGCCGAATATAATATTGCTGAAGTGATACAGTCGCCGGTATCAATGCTGGGAGTTAAGAAAGTGGATGATCCCCGTAATTTTGGTGTTGCCGAAATTGGTGAAGATGGATTTATTTCAAGAGTGGTAGAAAAACCGGCCATACCAAAAAGCAATATGGCATTGGTTGGGATTTATAAAATTATTGAGACTGATTTTTTGTTTACCTGCATCAAAAAAATTATTGATTTGGGCGAAAAAACCAATGAAGAATTTAATCTTACAGATGCATTGGAATGTATGATTCAAAAAGGGGTGAAGTTTAAATTCTTTAAAGTGCAAAGCTGGTTTGACTGTGGTAAAAAAGAAACCTTATTGGAATCAAATGCCACCTTACTCAAAAAATTTGGTGGTATCATTGCTAACAGAGAATCTTTTGAAAATACAATCATCATTCCCCCGGTTAGTATCGGCGAAGGTTGCGATATAAAAAATTCTGTGATTGGTCCAAATGTATCGATAGGTGAAAACACCATCCTTAATTATACCATCATTAAAGATTCCATTGTTGGATCTTTTACTAAATTATACGATGTTGTGTTGGATGATTCGTTAATTGGCAGTGATACTTTAATTAAAGGCGAAACCCGGTCTTTGAATATTGGCGATAATACAGATATTGATTTAGGATAAGCCTTGTACAAATCTTACAGCGTTTTTGCAGGAAGCAAAAAATTATACATCTTGAACAAATTTTCAAACAGGATCACCCAACTTTTTCAAATTGATTTTCCCATCATTCAGGCCGGAATGATTTGGGCCAGCGGTTGGCGGCTCGCCAGCGCCGTTAGTAATGCAGGCGGTTTGGGCATCATTGGCAGTGGTAGCATGTATCCCGAAGTGCTGAGAGAACATATTCAAAAATATAAAGCCGCCAGTAACAAACCATTTGCGGTTAATGTACCCTTATTATATCCCGATATTGAAAAGCATATTCAAATTATAATTGAAGAAAAAGTGCCTATTGTTTTTACATCTGCCGGTAATCCAAAAACATGGACGGCTATTTTAAAACAGCAGGGCATTACAGTTGTGCATGTGGTAAGCAGCAGCAAGTTTGCATTAAAAGCACAGGAAGCAGGTTGCGATGCAGTGGTGGCTGAAGGCTTTGAAGCAGGTGGCCATAATGGTAGAGAAGAAACAACCACATTGGTTTTAATACCTGCAGTTTGCAATGTAGTAACCATTCCGGTAATAGCGGCTGGTGGCATTGCAACCGGCAAGCAAATGCTGGCTACAATGGTATTAGGCGCCGAAGGCGTTCAAATAGGCAGTCGTTTTGTTGCAAGTCCCGAAGCTTCTTCTCATATAAATTTTAAAGAAAAAATTATTCAACTCTCCGAAGGTGATACCCAACTCTCTCTAAAAAAACTTACGCCTGTTCGATTAATAAAGAACCGTTTTTTTGAACAGGTTCAGGCTGCTGAGCAAAGTGGTGCCCCTGCCGAAACATTGCAACAAATCCTTAGCCGGGGCAGGGCCAAAAAAGGCATGTTCGAAGGCGATCTGGATGA
>JANPAP010000120.1:0-3870 GCA_031429975.1 Chitinophagaceae bacterium | reverse complement strand
TGCAGATATAAATAACGATGGCTGGGATGATATTTATATCGGCAACGATTTTCATGAAAACGATTATTATTATGTAAACAATGGCAACGGCACATTTACCGAAAAGGGCGAAAAAACTTTTGATCATTACAGCCGCTTTAGTATGGGGAACGATGTGGCCGATTATAATAATGATGGCCAACTCGATTTAATAACTGTTGATATGTTGCCACCCGATGAAAAGGTTTTAAAAACTTATGGCAGCGATGAAAACCCGGATATCTATAAATTTAAATTGATGCAGCATGGCTTTCAATATCAGTATTCAAAAAACTGTTTACAACGCAATAATGGCAGCGGTAGCAGCTTTAGCGAAACCAGTTTATTAAGTGGCGTATCGGCTACCGATTGGAGTTGGTGCCCCTTGTTTGCCGATTTTGATAATGATGGAAATAAAGATTTATTTGTTTCAAGCGGTATTGTAAAACGCCCGGTAGATCTGGATTATATCCGTTTTGTTTCAAACCTGGTAATGAAAAACAACCTAAATCAAACTGCGGCTTATGATGATGAAGCCATCGCAAAAATGCCCGATGGAAGTTCTCATCCATTTTTATTTAAGGGTGATGGAAAGCTTTCTTTTAAAGAGGTGAGCAACGAGTGGGGCACCGGAAAAATGAAGGGATATTTTAATGGCGCCGCTTATGCCGATTTTGATAATGATGGCAATGTAGATATGGTAATGAATTGCCTGAATGCCCGTTCAGTGCTGTTGAAAAACAATGCACCCAAAAAAAATTATGTATCAGTTTCGTTTAAAGGCGATGGGTTAAATACGTTTGGCATTGGTGCAAAAATGTATTTGTTTCAAAAAAACAAAATGCAATACCAGCAGCTGATGTTAACCCGGGGCTTTCAATCTTCATCCGATACTAGATTGCATTTTGGATTGGATACCATTGCAAACATTGACAGCATCCTGGTGGTTTGGCCCAATCAAACTTATCAAGTAATTAAAAATATTACTGCTAATAAATCATTAACCCTTGTTCAAAAAAATGCAGCAGGAATTTTTAATTATGCAGCTTTTTTTAAACCGGAAACTGCATTGCTAACGGATGTAAGTGATAAAATAAAAACCAACTGGCAACACCGTGAAAATAATTTTGTAGATTTTAATCAACAATATTTAATACCGCATGCCGAATCTACCCGGGGGCCAAAAATTGCAACTGCAGATATTAATGGCGATGGATTGGATGATATGTATGCTTGCGGCGCAAAGAACCAAGCGGGGGTTTTATTAATACAACAAAAGAATGGCAGCTTTATTTCTGCAGACAGTGCCTTGTTTAATAAAGATGCAATTTGTGAAGATGTTGATGCTGTTTTTTTTGATGCTAACGGTGATGGTAAGCCGGATTTATATGTGGTTAGTGGCGGTAATGAATACACAGGTACAAACGATGCATTGCTCGACCGGTTATACCTGAATGATGGCAAGGGACATTTTATAAAATCTACCGGAATGTTGCCGGCAATTTTTGAAAACAAATCCTGCATTGCTGTTGCAGATATTGATGCCGATGGCGACTCCGATATTTTTATTGGCAATTTGGCCAATGCCAATGCCTATGGTATACCACAAACTTCTTTTCTGTTGTTGAATGATGGTAAAGGACATTTCAGCACAGCCAATCAAAGCATTATGCCGCTTGCAAATATTGGTATGGTAACATCGGCTGTTTTCGGCGATATTAATAAAGATGGACAACCAGATTTAGTGTTGGCTGGAGAATGGATGTCGCTAACAATTTTTATAAATAAAAAAGGGCGTTTCGAAAAATCAACCATTCCAAATTCAACGGGCATGTGGCAAACTGTTTTTATGGATGATGTAAACGGCGATGGACAATTGGATATTTTAGCCGGCAACTGGGGGCACAATAATAAATTCTGGAGCGGAAAAAATGGTCCCATAAAATTGTACGTAGATGATTTTGATAAAAACGGAAAAACAGACCAATTGCTTTCTTACACATTGAATGGAATTGAATATCCATTTTTAGCAAAGGATGAAGTGGAACGTCCGTTGCCATTATTAAAAAAACATTACCTGTTGTATGCCGAGTATGCAGGCGTACCCATGAAGGATGTTTTTTATGGATGGATTGATAATACAAAACCATTGATCGCTGAAAAACTGGGTTCGGTAATTTGTTATGGCGATGGCAAAGGAAATTTTTCAATGAACGAGTTGCCAGCCGGATTACAATTGGCACCCATATTCAGTTTCCAAAAAATCAATATAAAAAATAACACCGAAAATAGGTATGTAGCAGCAGGAAATTTTTATGATGTAATTCCCTACGAAGGAAGGTATGATGCCCAGCCCTTGTCAATATTTGGCATCAATCAAAAAAAAGAAATAAAATTATTTCCACAACAAAATCTGTCGGCAGTAAAAGGGCAATTAAGAGATATAAAATTTATCAACAGTGCTAATGAAGGCAGGGTTTTGGTAGTAGCAAGAAACGATGCTGGTTTATTATTTTACAGGAACAAAAATTAAAATGTTTTTTAAAATTAAAACCGGAAGTGTATTTTTTATTCAATTAACTAAATAAAATAACAGATGATCGGTAAGTTTAAATTTGGATTTTTAGTATTGCTGATTACAACAGGTTGTAGTAAAAACAATCCGACGCCAGCTCCTGTAGTAATACCTCCGGCGGCATTATTATTTAATGGAGCAACCATTAATAACCAGGCTGCATCTTCAACCAATAACTACAATATATCCATCACGCCTACCATCAAACTTTCCTTTAATGCTCCGGTAAACCGGAGTGTCACTGCTTCAAACATTAGTTATACCGAAAACTCAGGAGCATCCATAAATTATTCGATTGCTTATGAAAATAACGACAGCTCAATTGTATTGGCAGCAACAACAGCATTAAAAAATATTTCGCAATACCGGCTAAGTGTTTTAACCGGATTAAAATCTGCAGCAGGTGGAAGTTTATCTGCCCAGGAAAATTTAAAATTCACAACAAAAATTGATTCAACAGCAAAATTTCCATTGCTTGCAGATGATGAATTATTAACCCTTGTACAACAGCAAACCTTTAAATATTTTTGGAATTTTGCACACCCCGTTAGTGGCTTGGCAAGAGAAAGAAATACATCTGGCGAAACAGTTACATCCGGTGGATCTGGATTTGGTATCATGACCCTGCCGGTAGCCATCAACCGCAATTTTATTACAAGGGCACAAGGCCTTGCAAGAATGCAACAGATTGTAGGTTTTTTAAAAAATACAGCAGTAAAAGTAAAAGGTGCTTTTCCGCATTGGCTCAATGGCAGTACCGGCGCCATCATTGCATTCAGTCCCAATGATGATGGAGCCGATTTGGTGGAAACTTCTTTTTTAATGGCGGGCCTGCTTACAGCCCGGCAATATTTTAATGATGCCGGATCAGCAGAAACCAACCTTCGAAATGATATCAATATTTTATGGAACGGCGTAGAGTGGGATTGGTTTAGAAACGGCGGTCAAAATATTTTATACTGGCATTACAGTACCGGAAAAGGATGGGCAATGAATTTACCAATTCGTGGCTGGAACGAATCTCTGATAACTTATATCATGGCAGCTTCATCCAACACACATGCTATCCCTGCAACCGTATACACTGCAGGCTGGGCTGGCGGAACAGGTTTTAATAATGGCGCAACCTATTACGGCTACCAGTTACCGTTAGGTCCGGATAAAGGCGGCCCCATGTTTTTTTCGCACTACTCTTTTTTAGGAATTAATCCCAATGGATTGAATGATGTGTATGCCAACTACACAACACAAACAAAAAATCATTCCCTCATCAATTA
>JANPAP010000119.1:0-2460 GCA_031429975.1 Chitinophagaceae bacterium | reverse complement strand
TGCAAATATTTTACTCTTACAATAATAGTCTTCCACATCCAACCGCTTGCCTAATAAAAACACTTTATCGGCTGCATTTAAATCGATTACTAATTTTTGTAAGCGATCCCTGTTTTTTTGTTTCAGTGCATCATCGCCAATGATTATCAATTTCCATCCGGGTTGGTTAATCCTTACAAAAAGTTCAATTAGTTTATCGTGATGTTTTGAAGTAATGAGCCTGCCAACAGTAAGTACAATATTTTCTTTTTCTTGTTGCAGTTTATTTTCAATCATTCGGATGGGATTTCCAATTACCTGTACATTGGGTTGCTTAATTTTTTGCAGATATCTGTTTTTTGCAATTTCTGTTTGTGCAATAATTCCATTTGCATTTGGATATAACCAGGTTCTTAAAAACTCCTGAACCTTTCCTAAATATTTATCGGGCTGGCATCTGTCCGACACATAGATGGGAAGCTGTAATCCAATGCAGGAAAGCAATACCATACTATTCCAGTATTCTCCAAAACTTACAATTGCATCAGCCTGTAAAGCACTTAGTTTTTTTCTTAAAAAATACATGGTGCGGATGCTGCTTACTAATCTTTTTGAAGTGTTGAATTCAAATGCAGGTTTGTGTATAATTATGTTTGATGGGATTGAATAAAAAATATCTCTTTTTACGCCGTACAAAACCAAATGCACATTTAAATAAGGTTTGGCTGCAAAATAATGTGCCAGCTCACTCATTACTCTTTCCATGCCACCGGCCTGAAGTGAGTTGATGACAAGGCATATCGTTTTTTTTTGCTGCTGCACAATGGCTTTGCTTATTTAGATATACTACCGGATACTATTTGCTTAAACCTGCCTGATGAAAAGGGTTTGAAAGAATTCGGATTATTTCATTGGTAATTTTTATCGATCCAAAATAGTTTAGGTGATTTTTACTTAGCCAATCTTTTTTTGCATCCAACAAAGTATTGCAACGGGTTACATTATTCAGGTTATAAATTAATACACTGTCCGTATTTTTTTCGGCTTTGTTATTTACTAATAAATCGCCGCAATCATTTTGGGCATTTTTCCAACAGGGCATTTCAAATATTGAAATAGAAATTCCTTCCTGTTTGCAAAGTGCAATAATTTGCCACAGGTATTTAAACCCAGGATTATTATAATCTTCATTATTTAGGCAATCATCCATTTTAATTTTTGCTACAGTATTATCGGGTACTACAACTTTAATTTGCAACTGTCCTTTTTTTATTTCGGCCTTACGGTGATTTGCCGACAGTAGCTTTTTTATATTTTCAACAAACAACCACCTAAATTTATACAATGGAATATCCTTTAAACTGGTGCCCATAAATGTATTGCTGTAATAATGCTCGATGATTGGATTTACTTCGAATTGATTTTTGTAATTAACATGGGCACTGCTTATAAACAATAAAACCCTTGCTGGTTTTGCATTGTTTTTAAGATAATCTTTTAACTGTAAATAATTTGATTCGAGTGATGCACCACCAACAGAAAAATTATACGTTGAGCCCAATTGCTCAGAAAGCATTTCTGCATTTACGCCATCTAACGAAGTACTGTTGCCAAAAACGAGTGTTTTTAATTGTTGGTTTTTAAACCCGTGAGCCTCTTTGGTTTTAGAAAAATCCCAGTCTACTTTTGAAAGCAGCAAAAGGTAAAGCATATTCATTAACAGAAATGCCAACAGCAATACCGAAATAAACTTTAAAAATTTTGCCATTAAAATTGAAAGTAAATAAAGCTTTGTTTTGAAAATTGTCCAAACAGAGCAATTAATATCAACAGGAATATTGAAACTGCAAATTGTTTAAACCTTGTTGGTTGAGTAAGATGATTTTTTCGGTACAACAAATATGTACTGATTGCAAAAAAGCTGGCAAACATAATAACATACCCAATTAACTCTGAGTTTTCGAATGAAATGCTTTGCCCTTTTTTCCGTTGAATAATATTTGCTAAAAACTGAAAGGCTTCTTTTACGGTTGCTGCCCTAAAAAATATCCAGGCAATCGAAACAAAGAAAAAGGTAATCAACATTTGAAAAAGATCATTTACCGTTGGCAGCATTTTATTTTTATGCACAATATCTTCTTTATACTTTTTATTTGAACCTGCTAAAAAAGAGGGAATAAAAAGCAGGGCATGAATGCCACCCCAAATAACAAAGGTCCAGTTGGCGCCATGCCAGATGCCGCTTACTAAAAAAATAGCAAACACATTTCTTACACTAAACAGCAGGGAAAGTTTTGAGCCTCCCAATGGGATATACAAATAATCTCTAAACCAGGTTGATAAGGAAATATGCCAACGTCTCCAGAACTCAGCAATGTTTCGGGATAAATAAGGGAAATTAAAATTCTGTATCAATTCAATCCCCAACAATTTGGAGGTACCAATTGCGATATCCGAGTATCCACTAAAATCACAATAAAT
>JANPAP010000118.1:0-6430 GCA_031429975.1 Chitinophagaceae bacterium | reverse complement strand
CACGGCTGCACTCGGCATCCATTCTTCTCCCCTGAATGCATGGCTGATCTGCATTAATCATCCACCACAACGGCTAAATGATAGGTAGGCATTCCATCGGCTTTTAATAAAACCTTATCATCAACATTGTTGGTATCAATTTCTATATCACCCCTAATCATGTCGGTAAAATGTACAAACTCGTTAGGGTTAATTTTTATGCGGATAACATAGGGGGTGCCTGTATCAATCAGGGCCTGTGTTTCAGCTGGTAACAATCTCAAAGAGTTGTTCATTTCCATCCTTATACTGTAATCGTATTGGAGGCTGTTACTGCCGGTAGCTTTTAATTTTTCCCTCATGGCTTCCAACTCAACGGGTGTATCAAATGCATAATAGGCATGGCCTTCTTCAACCAGCTTGTTGGCGTATTTTCTGTAAATTTCTTTGCGCTCACTTTGGCGGTAAGGAGCAAATGCACCTCCATGTAAAACACTTTCATCGGGCTCCAGTCCACACCATTTCAGGCATTCAAATATGTATGCTTCTGCGCCCTCCACAAATCTTGTCTGATCGGTATCTTCTACTCGTACGATAAAATCGCCAGCATTTTTTTTGGCAAATAAATAATTAAATAAAACAGTTCTAACGCCTCCTAAATGAAGCCCCCCTGTTGGGCTTGGGGCAAATCGTACCCTTACTTTTTTACTCATGCGGCAAAGATACAGGCCATCCTGCAGCTTCCCAATAATTAGTAATCCGTAATTTGCAACATGTATTATTTGGTAAAAACACCCTGGTGGTTTAAAAAACTTTATCCCGGTTGCATTTGGCAAATGCCTGCAACAGAAAAAATTATTTATCTGAGTTTTGATGATGGCCCTCAGCCGATGGTAACGGAATTTGTTTTGAATGAGCTGAAAAAATATGAAGCAACAGCAAGTTTTTTTTGCATTGGTAGTAATGTGGCCGAAAATCAGGAAATGTATCGTAGGATTTTGGATGAAGGGCACCGGGTTGGTAACCATACCCAGGATCACTTAAACGGCTGGCACGTAAAAGACAGAGAATTTATTGATAATATTGATCAGGCAAAAAAATGGATTGATTCTGATTTGTTCCGACCACCTTATGGAAAAATCACCCGATTTCAGATAAAGCTCCTGAAATCTTTAAAATATCAATTTAATATTATCATGTGGACAGTGCTTAGTGGCGACTTTGATGAAAAACTTTCGAAAGAAGATTGCCTGTTGAATGTGCTAAAAAATACGGGCAATGGCTCCATTGTAGTATTTCATGATAGTGAAAAAGCATTTGAAAAACTGCAGTTTGTTTTACCTAAAGTGCTAAGCTATTTTGCAGAAAAAGGGTACCGGTTTGAATCAATTAAACTATAGGGTTTTCCATATTTTAAAAATCGTTGAGGTAGGGGCAAAAAATTGGGCCGGAGTAGAAACTCTGGCCCGTTTTTAATCCGTACCCTATGAAAACTGTTTGCAAGTTACATGTAAAAACCAAATAACCAATTTTTTTGTTAACAAATTTTAATAGGCCTGAAATGGCGAAATAGCTGTGTATACTCATTTCTGTAAAATGGGTACAAATATTAACTTGCAGTTGGCAGTTTATAAAAACTGTTTACTGCTTGGTATTGATTTAAATTTGCCCATCACCTGATTAAAAACCTAACTTTTTTTGCGAATAATATGATACTGATTGATACACATTGCCACCTGTATGCAGAAGAATTTGATTTGGATAGAGCCATTGTAATTGAAAATGCTGAATTGGAAGGGGTTCAAAAATTTTATCTGCCAGCGATTGACAGCACGGCCATAGAATCTATGCTTGATTTGGAAACAAAGTTCCCAGGTAAATGCATTGCGATGATGGGGTTGCATCCCTGTTATGTAAAAGAAAATTATAAGGAAGAATTGCAGATCGTAAAAAATTGGTTGGAAAAACGTGCTTTTGCAGCAGTTGGCGAAATTGGTCTGGATTATTACTGGGATAAAACCTTTGTAAATGAGCAGCAGGAGGCCTTTCGTACTCAAATTGAATGGTCCATCCAATATAATATTCCCATTGTTATACATACCCGGAATGCGATGCAGGAAACTATCAATATTGTAAAGGAATATGCCCCTAAGGGAGCAAAAGGCATTTTTCATTGTTTTGGCGGTAGTGTTGAAACTGCAAAAGAAATTATTGATATGGGATTTTACCTAGGTATTGGAGGCGTAGTAACCTATAAAAAAGCCGGACTTGGAGATGTATTGCAATCTATAGATTTGAAACATATGGTGCTTGAAACGGATGCTCCCTATCTAACACCGGTACCTTTCCGTGGGAAAAGAAATGAAAGCAGTTACCTTAAATATGTAGTTGCCAAACTATCCGAAGTAAAAAATGTATCCGTTGAGGAAGTAGCAAAAATTACCACTGCAAACGCCCAAAATATATTCGGCTTATAAAACTTGATGCTGTATTTTTGCCGTCCTTAAAACGGAGACTTGTCCGAGTGGCTGAAGGAGCACGCTTGGAAAGCGTGTATAGGTGCAAATCTATCGAGGGTTCGAATCCCTCAGTCTCCGCTAATTTTTTACAAACTGATGTTTATTGGTTTGGCTAAATCTTCTTAAGAGGAACAACCTGAGTTGTTCCTCTTTTTTATTTGCTTTTATTCAGTTTAAATATTGTTTCTACTCCATCGCCTTTTTGTGTTATTTACGATTTAGCATTTGCAATTAAAAAATTAAACTTCTAAATTGTAGTTGATATCCCATTAAAAAGCCTCTGACTTAACTTGCTACTTAATAGCAATTTTTTTTCTTACCTTTCTAAATTAATGAAGAATTATTTTAAAAGGACGCTTTATTTATGCTAATGCCATTTTATAAATTATTTTAAAAAATAAACTCACAGATATGAAAAAGTTACTACTTCTTGCAATTGTTTTGTTGTGTATCGAAAGCAGTTATGCCAAAATATGGCGGGTAAACAACAATACTGGAATCAGTGCCGACTTTACCACATTACAGGCTGCACATGATGGTGCTACTGCCGGTGATACTGTTTATCTTGAAAGTTCGGCAGGCAGCTATGGTGCACTAACCTGCACAAAACAACTTGCTATTTTTGGAACCGGTTATTTTTTAAATCAAAATACGGGTCTGCAGGCATTTTCGCTTCCTTCAAAAGTAGATGCTATTAATTTTAATGCAGGCTCTTCGGGTTCAAGCATTGAGGGGCTTTCCTTTAATGGCAGTGCGGTTACAATAAATGTTAGTGATATTGTTATCCGTAGAAATCATTTTGCCAGTTTTAATGGAGCGATAGCGGATTGGTCAGTTGGGATAATTTATATTAATTCCTCAGCAAGCAATATTATTATAAGTCAAAATTATGCAGTATTGATAAGTAACAATACTGCTTCTACTGGGATACTGATAACAAATAATTTTATAGCTTATTATGCTTATTATGGGGATGGATCAGCCGGAGAATGTTTAGGCCTAAATGTTAATACCGTAGCAATAATTAAAAATAATATTTTCAGGAGGGGCACGGTTAATGCCAGCAACAGCAGCCTTACCAACAATATTATGTACAATGGTTTTTTAGCAGGCACGGGTAATTTGGTTTCAAATAATATAGGAAATGGAACCCAATTTGGTACCGTCGATGGTAACCAGTCCAACGTTGATATGGCCACCGTTTTTGTTGCAACCGGCTCTGCTGATGCTTTTTTTAAATTAAAAGTAGGTTCACCAGCAATAGGGGCTGGTTACGGTAGTACCATTCCCAATCCGATTGATGCTGGAATGTATGGAGGAACGGGTTCCTATGTATTATCGGGTATCCCGGCAATTCCGTCTATTTATTTCTTTGCCAATAAACCTGTTGGCAGCAACAGCGACCCCATTGATGTGCAGATAAAAGTACGGTCGAATAATTAATTTTTTGCATTGTTTTAAACATGTTCCAAAAATTTTGAACGGCTGTTTATGAAAAAATTATTTCCATTTTATAAATATTTTTTTAGCCTGATATTGATATGCTGTGTTACCGTATTTTCGGTAAAGGCACAAAATGTGGTAAGGGTAGAATATTTTGTAGACAGTGATCCTGGTTTTGGGAATGCTACGTTGGTACCCATAACTGCAGGTTTAGATGTAACGGCAAATTTTCAATTTAATATCAGTTTGCTAACCGCAGGGTTTCATAATTTATATGTTCGCTCATTGGTAACTCCTTTTCAGGTTATTGAAAATGCTGTTACGGTTACAAAGGGGGGCTGGTCGTTATCATCAACCCGGGTTTTTTATAAAGAAACTATAAATAATGTTGGTAGTAGTTTGCCCAATATTACTGCAGCCGAATTTTTTACAGATACCGATCTCGGCTTTGGAAATGCAACCAATATACCACTCATTGCTGGTACCGATATTTCGAATCTGAATTTTACTTTTGATGTAACCAGCCTTGCTATTGGATTCCATAATCTTTATGTAAGATGTAGAGATGCCAATGGGCATTGGAGTTTAACTAATACCCGAACATTTTATAAAGAAACTATCAGCGGAGGCGTAAACACTTTACCAAATATTACCAAAGGCGAATATTTTGTTGATACCGATCCGGGCTTTGGCCTTGCCACCAATATTCCACTCACAGCAGGTACCGATATTTCGAATCTGAATTTTACATTTGATGTAACCAGCCTTGGTGCAGGCTTTCATAATCTTTATATAAGGTTTAGAGATGCCAATGGAAAATGGAGTTTAACTAATACCCGAACATTTTATAAAGAAAATTTAAGTACTTCCGGAAATGCTTTACCAAATATTGTTGCCGGAGAATTTTTTGTAGATACCGATCCTGGTTTTGGCAATGGCAGCAATATTTCAATTGTACCGGGAACCGATTTAAACAATGTAAATTTTATAACAAATATTACCAGTCTTAGTCCGGGCTTTCATAATATTTATGTAAGGTTTAGAGATGCCAATAAAAAATGGAGCCAAACTAATATCCGTACATTTTATAAGGAAGTAATTACCACTTCCGCTGCATTAGCTAATATCGTAAAGCTTGAATATTTTATTGATACCGACCCCGGATTTGGTGCAGGTACCAATGTTCCCATTACCCCAGCTACCGATATTAATAATCTTACTTTTTTGGTAAACATGTCCACTGTTTCTATCGGTAATCACATTGTATATGTAAGGGCCCTTGATGCAAATGGTAAATGGTCGTTGGTTAGCAATGGAAGTTTTGTGGTTAATCCAGCATCATCTATTTATATAACCATTGGCAATATTGCAGCAAGCAGTTGTGCCGGTAATGCTTTTAATGTACCATTTACTGTGAATATGCCTTATGGTTCAAATAATATTTTTACGGCTCAGTTGTCGGATCTAAACGGAAGTTTTTCAAACCCTGTAAATATTGGAACATTTACCGGAAATAATAATGATACCATCCGGGCTACACTACCTGCAAATGCTGCCATAGGAAGTGCTTATAAGGTAAGAATTTTAGCCAGTTCTCCATTAGATACCAGTGCCGCCAGCAGCTCGTTTACAATTAGCAGGATTCCAGAACTAGGATTTTCAATTACGGGTAAAACTCAAACCTGTATCGGTACAGAAAATTATGCTGTAAGCGCCATTGAGACCAATACAAATTATGCTTGGCTTTTAACCGGAGGAGGAATAATTACTCCCAATACTTCATCGGCTTCTATTAATTGGACCACCGCCGGGGCTTATACTTTATCCGTTACCCCATCTAATTCCTGTGGAAATGGAGTAACCAGAAATTTGGCTGTCTCGGTTTATGAAACTGCGCCAACTTTAACTCCAACCATTGCAGCCAATAACAGAAATCTTACCGCATCAAATCCAAATTCAACAACCGTTAGCGGTTATCAATGGTATAGAAATGACAGCTTACTAATTGGGGCCATCAACAGTACTTATTTTGCATCGATTGATGGAAATTATACAGTTGCATTTACCAATACCTGCGGCATTGGGCCCAAGTCATTAGTTACAGCAATTACAACATTATTAAGTCAAACTATTGTATTTGACAGTATACCGAATAAGGTTTTTGGGGATTTGCCTTTTGTAATTAATGCAGTTGCTTCATCTGGCTTGCCGGTAAGCTATAGTATCGTAAGTGGACCTGCTACTGTTTCAAATGATTCCATTACTATTACAGGAGGTGGAATTGTTGTGGCAAGGGCATCGCAGGCTGGAAATGCAACTTACAATCCCAGTTTTACGGATAGGGTATTTACAGTTGAAAAAGCAGCAGCCACGGTGGTTTTAGGTTCTCTTATTCAGCTGTATACTGGAACTGCTAAAACGCCAACTTCAGTAACCAATCCACCAGGGTTGCAGGTTAATTATCTCTACGATGGAAATGCCAATGCACC
>JANPAP010000117.1:0-4289 GCA_031429975.1 Chitinophagaceae bacterium | reverse complement strand
TCCCAATTGTTGGCGAAGGCGATAAACAACCCAACGATAATTTTATTGAACAACTGGTTATGAATGCTGAAGCTGCTATCAATAAAATTGCTGAAATGGGTATTGGTGATACTTCCAGAATGGCTGTAGGCGGACATAGTTATGGTGCATTTATGACAAGCAATTTACTGGCGCATACAAAATTGTTTAAAGCAGGAATTTCCAGAAGTGGTGCCTACAACCGTACACTTACTCCTTTTGGTTTTCAAAATGAAGAACGAACTTATTGGCAGGCGCCTGAAGTATATTTTAAAATGAGTCCATTCAGTTATGCCAATCAAATTACAACACCACTGTTGCTGATTCATGGAGAGGCAGATAATAACCCTGGCACCTTTCCGATACAAAGTGAAAGGTTATACAATGCTGTAAAGGGCCATGGTGGCACGATTCGCTATGTTCAGTTGCCATTTGAAAGTCATGGTTATGCCAGTAAAGAAAATATTTTACACATGCTTTGGGAAATGACCGAGTGGTTGAACAAGTATGTAAAAAATGCAAGCAAATAAAAAGTTAATAATTTTTTCGAATTGATTGATTAACCCTGCAATAAATTGGCGGCACGTTTTTTTCTATGGGTAAAGCGTTATGAAAAAATATGTAACAATTATATTCCTTCTTTTTTCGGGTTCCATAAAGGCTCAAAAAATTGAAGCCATATTTGTAAACCTTTATACAGACAGTTTAAAAAAAGGCACTTACAATTATATCAATATTGATGGGCAATTACAAGATGGTCGTTTCATTCCATTAGACAGTACTCATTTATTATTTACAACTTCTGCAGGAAAATTTTCTGGAAACAGTTTATGCTTGGACAGGGACATTAATGAGAAAAAAATAATTATTAAAGCTGTATTAAAACAAAACCCGGCAATTTTTAAAGAGTTTGAAATCTATATAAAACAATTGCCCGACGGCCCTTTGCAAACATTAGATGAGTTTAAAAAACAATTGAAAAAAAAACTGTAAACATTGCAATGTTTTATAAAAATAAAGCCCGGATAACCGGGCTTTATTTTAAAGTTTTTTAAAGATGAGGTTTTATGCAAATTTCTTTGCGTCTTCTAAAAATTTAGCTAAGCCAATATCAGTAAGAGGATGTTTTAATAATCCTAAAATTGGTTCTAAAGGACAAGTACAAACATCTGCTCCAGCCTCGGCACATTTAATAATATGATTTGGATTACGGATAGATGCTGCAAGGATTTCTGTTTTATAACCTTGTATAGAAAATATCTGGCGCAATTGATGAATCAATTCCATACCATCCCATCCACTATCATCAATCCTTCCTATAAATGGCGAAACATAGCTGGCGCCTGCTTTTGCTGCAAGTATTGCCTGGCCGGCAGAAAATATCAGGGTACAATTTGTTCTAATACCATTTTCAGAAAACCACTTGATTGCTTTGATACCATCTTTTATCATTGGAACTTTTACCACAATATTCGGATGAATGTCGGCCAATACTTTTCCTTCGGCAATTATGCCATCAAAATCGGTTGCAATTACTTCGGCGCTGATGTCCCCATCAACCATTTCGCAAATGGCTTTGTAATGGCTCATAACAGCTTCGGTGCCCTTAATGCCTTCTTTTGCCATTAACGATGGATTGGTTGTAACGCCATCCAATATTCCTAAATCGTTTGCTTCTTTTATTTGTGCCAGGTTGGCGGTATCGATAAAAAATTTCATATTCCCCTATCCTCTAAAGGAGGACTGCTTTTTATGAGTGAATTAATTTATTGGTAACAAAAATAAATTAATTGAAAGAATAAAAACTTAAAAACTTTTAATTGAAGAAATATGGCTTAGATACTTTGGCTAAAAGTCTTTTAGTGGATGAGGGCTGGGCATAAAAAATGGCAAGTTACTTACATCGCACCGCTCAACCATCTACCCTTGCTACCTTCCGGTTCTGGGGGAGTTCAACAGGAGCTGGTCGTATAAGACTTGCCGCTGCAAATATAAGGCAGCAAGTTTAAAATAAGTTCAATCAGCAATTAAAAAAATCAGAAAAAAAATTTCATCAAAACAAATTTATTAAAAACTAAATCCGGGTCGATCGGATCTGGAGCTTATTTTAGAAACACTGATTAACTGATCAGACTGATCTGTAAAGGATTTGTAATACACCAAAATGGTATAAGTGTTTTCTGTTTCCCAATAATTACCTTCCAAATCTGTACGTATAGAAGGGTCATTTTTATCAACTAACGTGTATCCATAGTTGTAATATCCTTGTTTTAAAAATTGGGTTCCCTCGTAAATACCTTTATCTGTATTGAAAATCATTTTGCTGCTATTATTAAGCTGGTAATCGGTTACCTGGCCGGTTAGATATAATTCCTTATCAGCATATTCAGTTTGTGATGGCGTTACAAAAGTAAAATGTACCGTTGCATAATCGCCCTGCCAATAAGGATTAATTGTTTCGTAGGTAGTACAAAGGTATTGCCCGTTTAAATCTGGATAATACACATAGCGTTGGGCATTGCGGTCAATATCTGGCTTAACAAAAATATCAACCGTGTTTTTTTTATTATCTGCATGATCTACCCTTTCACTCAGTAAGCGTAAACTTCTTAAATCAAGCCAACGCCATTCTTTACCGCCGGAAAAAACAAAATTATTTTCATTATTATATTCAAGCGTATTGCCTCTTATGAATGATGGTGCAGCAATAGTTTGTGCATTGTCCCATCGGTAATTTTGCAAAACCAACACTTTAATTTGTTGGTTTACATTAAAAGCGTTTAACCCATCCAGGCTCACCGTAAACTTTACTCGTTGGTGCGTTTTATAAAATTGTGGCGTAAAAGGTTGTACTATCTGTGCACTTACCGAAGCCTTTGAATCCAATACCAGCAACGCTCTTGTAAAAATTGTTTTAGAAGTATCGCCATCCTGAAATACTTTCAGGATATAATTTCCGCTTTTGGATGGGATTGAATTATTGTCGGGCAATATGGCCTGGTAATGGGTGTACCGGGTATAGGCAATGGAAGAAAAACGATACGTGCTGATGCGTTGTTGGGTAAAACCTTTTACATAATCAAAAGCACTGAGGTTAACCGGCTTCCAGTTAATATCGCACAATTGGTAGCTGTAATAATAACTTTTTACATTGGCATCCATATCATCAAAATGCAATTCTAACCGATCAATGCTGTTGAGTTTATAAACGGGCATCGACTCCTGATCGCCATACATATGAAAACGGACTGTGTGAATTTTAGAACTATAAACAACATTGGGTATCACTTGTGCCGAAACAATATGCTGCAGTAATAAAAAAAATGCGGTGCTGGCTAACTTAAAAAAATTCATCTACTGATTTAAATATTTACATTTGAAAGATAACAAAAATTATTCCGATTGAACTTACCGGCTTTTATCGCTAAACGGATTTCGTTTAACAGTGAAAAAAACTTTTCACAATTTATTATAAAACTCGCCACTGTTGCAACCGGCATCAGTGTGGCAGTTATGATTGTTGCATTAAGCTTTGTAAATGGATTTCAAAATGTAATCAGTAATAAAGTATTTAGTTTTTGGGGCCATATTCATGTACAGCAGGATATTGAAAGAAGGGTAAGCATGGCTGAAGAATATGTAATTACTAAAAACGATGAGGTTGAAAATTATATTAAATCTTTGCCCGAAGTTAAAACCCTGGAAAGGTTTGCCACAAAATCGGTGATACTTACTTATGGCGACGATATTGAAAGTATTTTATTAAAAGGCATCGACTCATCATTTGATTACAGCCGGCTGAACCCATTTTTGATTGAAGGAAAATGGGTTTCATTTTCGGATACTGCTTACAGTAAGGAGATTAATATTTCAAAATATATTGCCAACCAGCTAAAAATAAAAGTGAATGATACCCTCCTCTCCTTTTTTATTCAACAAGATGGATCCAAAAGGCCCAGAAAATTAAGGATTGTCGGAATATTTAAAACTTCTATTGATGAATATGACAAGCAATTTGGGATATGCGACATAAAACTGATTCGCAGAATGAATGATTGGAAACCCGATCAAATTGGAGGCTACGAAATTTTTCTTCGGGATGTAAAACTTACGGATACGATTGCAAAACAAATACAGGAGAATACGCCATTAGGCTGGAACAGCAAGACTTTCAGGGATATTAATCCAAATATATTTGATTGGCTGGCATTGCAAAATAAAATAAAACTAATGTTGATTGGCATCATGATAATTGTTGCCGTTGTTAACCT
>JANPAP010000116.1:0-2307 GCA_031429975.1 Chitinophagaceae bacterium | reverse complement strand
GAAAAATTTAAGGTTGATTTTTCCGTTGCTTCCCAAAAAGTTGCTTCCATTAAAAGCGATTTTGTACAGGAAAAAAAACTGAGTATGCTTGCTGAAAAAATCATATCCAAAGGTAAGTTTTGGTTTAAAAAAGAAAGCCAGGTAAGGATGGAATACAACCAGCCTTACCAATATTTGATGATAATAAATAAAGACAAGGTTTTTGTGAAAGATGGGCAGAAGGAAAATAAAATATCTACCAAATCAAACAAACTGTTTCAGCAAATCAATAAAATAATGATTGATTGTATGCAGGGCACAGCACTCAATAATCCTGATTTTAAGACAAGGGTATTTGAAAATAAAAACAGTTCGCTGATTGAATTAACTCCTGTAACAAAAGGATTGACAGCGTTATTTAAATCAATCAATATCATCGTTGATAAAAAAGATTTTTCTGTCAGCAGTATTGAAATGCAGGAACTGGCAGGTGATAATACGCTCATACGTTTTACAAATAAAGAACTGAATGTTACAATACCGGATACGTTATTTATTATTAAGTAGCTGGCTGTTGGTGTTGTTTGGCTGCTCAGCTGTTTACCAAAAAATGCAGGCTGTTTACGGTACTGCAGCCGCCATACAAAAATTTAAACCTGCATTTACAGTAGCATTATACAATACAAAGGTTGATGTTGTTGGCAATCATTTAAGTGGTTTACTACTAATTAAAAAAATGCCTGATAGCAGCACCCGGATGGTATTTACAAATGAAATGGGGTTTAAGTTTTTTGATTTTGAATTTACAGCTGACGGGAATTTTAAAGTGTATTCTGTAATTAAGCAGATGAATAAAAAGCCGGTATTGAAAACGCTAAGAAAAGATTTTGAATTGATATTAATGGAAAGGCTTGACAGTACTGAAGTATCAATCCGCCGAAGCAATAACGGATTTTTATTTTTTGTTTTTCCAAAAACAAAAGGCTACAATTATTACATAACCGATAGCGCCGGAAATAAGCTGGAAAGAATGGAACGGGCATCCAAAAGAAAAACAGTAGTGGAAGCAACCATGGAAAATTATATCAACGGGATACCGGATACCATTTCAGTGGTACACAAAACATTCAGTTTCACCATCGGGCTAAAAAGAATAGAGAGATAATGTTACTAGGAAATTTTTTTACCATTAGCAATATTGCAACAGCAGGCTTTGAAGTAAATGCTACGCTGCTAATAAATACCAGCCATAAAATATTTGACGGACATTTTCCGGGCCAGCCTGTGGTACCCGGTGTATGTATGATGCAAATGATGAAGGAGATAATGGAACAGGTTACCGGAAAAAAAATGGATCTAATAAAATCCAGTGAGATGAAATTTTTAGCCGTCATAAATCCGCTGGAAAACAATCATATCCAAGCAACTTTAAAATATGCCCCGGATGAAAATGGAAAATTGATCGTATCGGCCACTCTTTTCAAAGATCAACTTACTTATTTTAAATTTAAAGGACTATTAGATCTTCAATAATAATTATCGATTATTTTCTGTTTGTTGTTTTCATAATAACTGTAGTGCAAAGAGGCTGTCTCATAAATAAACTTTTTGAGAATTTCTTCGGATCCCTGATGGAGAGGCAAAGTCGTTTAAACGAATCTCAGAGCGATTATTTAATTATGAGATAGCCTCTTTTGAATCAGATATATAAAGTTTTCTGCTAAAAATTAAATAAACAACTAACTGCAGACATACTGGTTGATATATTGTTGGTTAAGCCTTTCATATAAGAAAAACGTACTTCAATATTTCTGTGTTTTCTTCCAATGCCAAAACGCATACCTGCATTTCCTGCTGGTCCCCAAGTGTTGATGCTTTTGGCTTCTTCGTAATAATATCCTTGATTATCATACCCATTTTCTAAAAAATCACCATGATGATATCCAAATCCGGCACCAACAAAATAGCCAAACTTTTGCCTGTTAGCTTTTGTAGAGCCTCTTCCCATATTTAAATTGATGATAACTGGAGCATTCACCATAATACCAACAGCAGCAGTACCATCATTATAGTTGCTGTTTGTATAAGATGATGTTGATATGCTCAATCCAACTGTAAGGGGAATACCTGCAGAAACAGAAAGCTTTTCTGTTTCAATAAAATTAAATCTAGGAGAGTAAATAAAACCTTCTCCAATGGTTGTTTTTCCGCCAGGAGAAGATCCCACTATAATGCTGATACCGGCACCATGCATAAAGCTTTGACAAAAAGCAACACCTGCTGCACAGCCTGTAGTGCGCCGCGTTGAACCCGGGTGAGCCAGCGATC
>JANPAP010000115.1:0-7528 GCA_031429975.1 Chitinophagaceae bacterium | reverse complement strand
CAATAATATTGAATCCTACAAAAACAGCAATGCGATATGCATTGCTTTTTTTGTAAAAATATTTTTTTAAAACTACATTGTTACCATTAACGACAACCCTAAAAAAGACAATGGCTTTGCTTTATTGTTGAGGGTTAAAATGTAGTTTTAAAAAAATATTTTTACAAAAAAAAGAGTCTGTCTCATAAATAAACTTTTTGAGAATTTCTTCGGATCCCTGATGGAGAGACAAAGTCGTTTAAACGAATCTCAGAGCGATTATTTAATTATGAGATAGCCTCTTTTTTTGTAGGATTCAATATTATTGATTGATTGAAATTATACATCTTTTAATTCTTTTTGCATCCTTAGCATTTCACCAAACTCTATTTTTTTTGCCAACGATGATACGGCCATGGCAATTCTGTTGGTTTTAGTTGTTTCTGTTTTAGCAGATTCGATCCACTTGCTGTAATAGTTTTGAAACGATTTTGACTTACTGCTAAAAAATTCCAAAGCCGCAGGTTCATCAGCAAGGCATTCCATCAATGCCGCATTTAATTGGTATTGTTTTTTATCTTCTGTCAATTGCACTGCAAGCATCGCCCCTTTTCTTTTGCCAATTCTTTTACGCATTGCAGCATTAATCGGCATAATAAAATTACCATTGCCCATCGGAATTAATGCAACCTGTTCAATTTTAAAATCATCCAATTGCCCCTTTACCCGAAAAGATTTTTTGCAAGCCGGCTTTAGCTGTTCAGCAATAGTTTCCGGAACTTCAATATAAGTCCAGCCGGTTTTTTCGCCTTTCTTATCAAACTTTAATATCACTGTTTTAAACGTAATCATTGTTGCTACAAATTACTAAAATTGGCAACATTCACATTTTATTTTAAAACCATTAATTGTAAATGGCTATTTTTAATTTGAAAAAATTAAACTAAAAATTTAGGATGAAGAAATTAGTAACCATATTATTTTGCAGTACCCTGTTTTTGTTTTGCAGTAATTTAAAGGCCCAGGTTTATAACAGTGAATTTAAAATTGTTGATGAATATGTAAAATCCTTGGGAAGCCTGGATACCTTGAATATGGGGACCATTAGTTATATCGTTACAAAAAAATTTGATGATAACAGGGATAAAGTAAGAGCCATTTTTGACTGGATTGCCTATAATATTATTTTCGATTTAAAAGCATCGAAGATGAATGGAAATGAAAAAATAAATTCGGACGAAGTGCTAAAAAAGAGAAAAGCTAATGCCAGTGGGTATGCTGGGCTTTTTCAGGATATGTGCAGTGTTGTAAAAATAAGGTGCCTCACTGTTGATGGCTATGCAAAAAACACTACCGAACAAATAAATGAAATACCGGATGAGTTTAACCATACTTGGGCAGTAGTACAATTAGGGCAAAGTCCCGAAAGCTGGTATTATGTTGATCCTACCTGGGGCAGTGGTTATACAGATGAAAAATTATCCCAGTTTACTAAGTCGTTTAATGATGCTTATTTTTTTGCAGATAAAACCATATTTAATTTTCAACATTTTCCCGATAATATAGCTTGGCAACTTGGAAACGGGGCCAAAAATAAAAAAGATTTTTTTGCTTTGCCATTGGTAAAAAATCAGGCATACGAATTCAAGGTTAATAATTTTGTTCCATTATCAGGTTTAATTAAAGCCACTACAAAAAAGCCGGTAGCATTTAGTTTTAAAATAAACAGCAATCAAAAAATTGAAATTGTTGCATTACAAATTGGAAATGATAAAAATAAAAAAATAAAAACTGTAGACTATACTTATACAGCAGGCACTGTAAGTTTTAATTTTAAGTTTGAGGAAGAAGATAGTTATCCCGTAACTGTATTAATAAATAACCTGCCGGTGTTGGGCTATTTTGCAGAAATCAACGAATAGGCCGGCTTGTTAAATAAATGTAAAAAAAAGGGGGTATTATTTTTTTAAGTCGCTGATTATTTTGTAGTTTACATCAACTCTAACTTAAAATTCATTTCCTTATGGGCATTTTTAAAAAAGTTGAAGATTGGACTTCATCACATAATCCAAAATGGCTGGCACTATTAAGAGTAGCATTAGGTGCTTCCTTATTATTAAGAGGTGTTAGTTTTTTAAACGACCTTCCCAATTTTGAAAAACTATTAGACGTTAATAACTTAGGCAATTACAAAAATATATTGATTCATGCAGTTCCATGGATACATATTGTTGGTGGATTTTTAATTATCATGGGTCTTTTTACCCGCTTTTTTGCATTTATACAAATCCCTATTTTATTGGGAGCCTTATTTTTTATTACAATTAAAAGAGGTTTTTTTAATGCCGAGACCGACCTTAGTCTTACAATTATACTATTAGTTTTGCTGATTGTATTTGTAATTGAAGGTAGCGGTGCTTTATCACTTTCCCAATATTTTAAGGAAGCTGATGAAGAAGATGCAGCGAATGAGAGTGCAGAATAAATTTCAAAAAAAAATTATTGTTTTATTTTATTTGCCAGCGAATACCGGCATATAATTTTGCACCCTGCACTGCCGCATAATTATACGATGGATCGAAACTATAACTGTTTGGATTAGTGCTTTGCCTTGCAACGCCGTTGTCATCCCAATATTTACCTCCGGGTTTATTAAATGGGTCATCTGCATGAAGCAATGGGTTTTGCGGAATAAAATTCAAGAGGTTTTTTATTCCTGTATAAAATTCAAATCCAGTTGTAAAGCTTTTGGTTACTTGCAAATTTAATATACCAAACCAGGGAGAGGTAGTGCTTCTGAAATCGTTTGGTACCACGGGTAAAAACATCGGGCCATTAACTCTGCCGGTAAAATCAATTGCAATCTTTTGTTTCGAAAATAAATAACTAATTGCAAATGTGCCCGAAAATTTTGGAGCAAATAACTGAGGGGTTTTAATTTTTTTTCCATCAGCATCCGAATCTGTTTGGTAAACATCCATCAATGTAAAGCCGGATATAATTTTTAAACCATTGGTAAAATTTATATCCGTATTTAAGGTAAAGCCTTTTGAAACTGCATAGCCTGCCAGGTTATCATAAATAATTTTTGAAGGGTCTGTTAAAAAATCTCCTACAATTTTGTTGCTGAAATAAGTGTAAAAAGCACTCACATCAATATTAACAAAACCCTTACTGTGCCTAATTATGCCGCTATAATTTAAATTTCCATTCCAGGATCTTTCTGGTTTTAATGCCGATTTAATTACTACTTCTCTGGCACCTGTTAATGCAGCATGGTCTTCGGTAAATAAATTTACTACCCGGTATCCATTGCCTGCACTCAACCTAAATGTATTGAAATTATCAACCGCATATTTTGCACTCAGCCTAGGGCTGACAATACTTCCATGCACATTATTATAATCATACCGCAATCCGGATAGCAAGGTAATTTTTTCATTCAACTGTAATTCATCCTGCAAAAATATTCCGGGTATAAAACTGTTGCCGGGGTTATTTTCGCCATTAGGCAAAGCGGTACCACTTGTATTATCATCATAAAAAGTATATCTAAAAGGGATGCCTGCCAATAAATTATGCTTGCCCATTTTTTTATCCCAACGCAATTGTACAAATGCCACTTGTTGGTTGGCAAGATATTTTACCTTGCCATAATAGCTATCCTGAAAATGATAATTGTAAGAAATATCCAAATTAGTAGTTGCATTAAAACGGGTTGTATTTATAATTTCGGCACGATTTGTTTTAATACTTTCACCATAAACACTATCCGTTCCTTTAAACGATTCATTCCATTGTAACTCGCCGCCCCAGCGGTTTTCAGTTATATACCTTAGTGCAAGTGAACTCTTAATGCCGTTCTTGAAATTAAAATTCCATTTATTAAAAACAGATAATCTTTTCTGCAAAGTGATGTCTGTAAAATTATCATTATTGATATCCCGGCGTTGACTAAAATTAAAATAATTGATGCCCAATAAAACGCTGCTGTTTTTAAATTGATGTTTGCTGCTGATATCAGCATTAAATTCAGCAAAGCTGGTAGAAGAGAAATCTATTTTTAATTTTTCGGAACTGGCTGCATCTTTTGTAATGATATTGATCAATCCACCAACCGCTTCGCTGCCATACAAAGTAGACGCTGGGCCTTTTACAATCTCTATTCTTTTTACCATACTGTTGGGTATTCCAGCTAATCCATAAATCGTAGAAAGGCTGCTTACTATTGGCATGCCGTCAATTAAAATCATTGTATAAGGGCCTTCCATGCCGTTAATATGAATATCGCCTGTATTACATTACAATTTAACTGAGGCTGAATTCCATTTACCATTTGCAAACTTTCAAAAATATTTGGAGTTGGATTTTTTTTAAAATAGGCCGCTGTATAAACCTCTACCGGGATAGGCGAATTTAACTTACTAACGGGCCGCATGGTTCCGGATATTACTACCTCTTCAATTATTGTATTAGATTCCGATAATAATATTTTAATGGGGAAAGCCAATTTTTTATTTTCAAAAATTAGTTGAGAAGGCTCAAATCCAATTGCGGAAACTTTCAATTTATATTTTCCGAAATTCATATTTTTAAAAATAAACTTACCCGAAGAGTCGGTTACCTTCCCTAAAGATGTTCCGCTAATAATAACCGAAGCTGCTGCAATGGGATTCCCATTAGCTCTTACCCAACCAACAATATCGGCTGTTTGCGCTTTTACGGTGTTGCTTATAATTGCGATTATAAAAATCAAAATCAACCTGCTATTCATTTCCTGTATTTTAAATCAAAATTTATTTGATAGGCAAAAATATATTATTAGGCTCATCTAATTTATTTTTTTATCAATTATTTTAGCGAATTTTACAAAAATCAAGTGTATGACCTCATTAGCGGAAGAGAATTATCTGAAAGCCATTTATAAATTGCACGAAAAAAACGGAGGCATGGTGAGTACCTCTGCCCTGGCCGAAACTTTAAAAGTAAGCGCTGCATCGGTAACTGATTTTATAAAAAAGATTGCCGTTAAAAAACTGGTGAGTTACGAAAAATCGAAAGGTGTTATACTTACAGAAAAAGGTCGTTTAATAGCTGTAAACATTATCAGAAAACATCGCTTGTGGGAAGTTTGGTTGGTAAATAAACTGGATTTTAGATGGGATGAAGTGCATGAAATAGCCGAACAGTTGGAGCATGTTATCAGCGATGAATTGATTGCGCAATTAGATAAACATCTTGGATATCCAACAGCCGATCCTCACGGCGATTTAATCCCAGATGCAAAGGGGCATTTTGCAAAATCGATAAGTAAGCCCTTATTAGATTGCAGTAAAGGCGACCTGGTAAAGTTTATTGGTGTTGCGGAGCATTCCAATAGCTTTTTACAATACCTCACTAAAAATAATATTAACCTCGGTGATGAATTTTTGGTTACTGCCATTGAAGAATTTGACAATACTTTCCAGGTGAAAGTGAATAATAAAATGCAAAAACATTTAAGTAAAGAGGTTGTAAAAAACCTGCTGGTTGTAATAAATAATTAAGAGAAAAATAAATTATTCAGGCTACTAGAAATTAACTACCTGAAATTTTCCAGAATCGATAATGCGGCCGAATTTATTGCGTAATTGATAGATATAAACGCCCCTGTAATATCCATCAAGCGAAAAGCTGATACGCTGGCTAGAAGCAGCAATCTCAGTTACTTTACGACCCATAAAATTATAAAGTTGTAGCGTAAAAGATTTATCCACTTCACCAACAAATTCAAAAGTAATTGCTGTAGTTGCAGGGTTGGGGTAAAATTTTAAAATCTTTTCAGTTGAAAGCACTCCCGGAGTTTGTTTCACTTGAGCTAAGGATGTAAAATTTATTCCCAATAAAAGTAGTACTATGGTAAAAATCTTTTTCAGTATAGTAAATATAGGCGTTTCCAGTAAAATATTACCGATTATCTTTAAAACATTAAAATCTGCGTTTTATTGCTTCATTTCAAAATCAACTAAAGTACTTTTTTCAAAACTGCAATTAATACTACTCAAATTTTTATAGTATTGCTTTTTTTATTCAAAGCAATCTTTTTAGGCAAACATTTCATTACTTCTTCTTTTAAAACAGCTACCAGTTTTTTCTTAACATAATTACGGTTTGTAACCAAACTAACCTCCCTTACTGGTACCGGTGCTTTAAAATGCCGAACCATATTCATTTGTTTTACCGAAAAATCGAGTGTTGCCATTTCAGGCAAAATGGTAATTCCCTTATTTTTTTCCACCATCTTTCGTAATGTCTCAATACTGCCAGCTTCATATTCAAAATTATTGTTTTCCTTATTTTGTTTTTTTAATTCACAGAGATTAATAATCTGTGATCGAAAACAATGCCCTTCTTCCAACAACCATAATTCGTTTAAATCAATATCCTCAGCCAGCACATAATTTTTTTTAAATACCGAATTTAATTTTGATACAAATGCAACCAGTTCTTCATAAAATAAAGGATATTCAACCAGGCTGGAATCCTGTAAAGGTGTTACCAGTAATCCTGCATCTATCCTACCCGATTTTAAATTTTCAATGATTAACTCAGTCGTCATTTCTTTAATTCTGATTTTTACATCTGGATATTTTTTTAGCAACGATTGCAAAAACAAGGGTAATAAATAGGGTGCCAATGTTGGGATAATTCCAATACGCAATTCGCCCTGCAATAGCCCCAGCCGATCTTTAATTAGCTGATCAATTATTTCAACTTCATGTATAATTATTCTTGCCTGCTTAATAATTTCTTCGCCAATTTCTGTAGGAGTTACAGGTTGTTTGCTTCGGTCAAATATTTTTGCCCCCAAATCATCTTCCAGTTTTTGTATCTGCATACTTAAAGTAGGTTGCGTTATAAAACATTGTGCCGCAGCATCAGAAAAATGCCGGCAATTATCTACCGCAATGATATATTCCAACTGGGTAATCGTCATGTATCAAATATAGACATAATCAATATCGTTATAATAAATATCGATATAAATTATAAATTAAATGGTTTAAATTTGAAGCAGAAATTAATAACCATTAAAATATTTGATATGAACGACAAAGAAAAAAATAAGAAATTAACTACGGCTTCGGGCAGGCCTTATACCGAAAATGAAAATTCAATGAGTATAGGCAGCCGTGGACCCTTGCTGCTGCAAGACTATATTTTACATGAAAAAATGGCCCATTTTAACCGGGAGCGTATTCCAGAAAGAGTGGTACACGCCAAAGGCAGTGGTGCTTTTGGAACATTTACTGTAACCAACGATATTACAAAATATACAAAGGCAAAAATTTTCAATAAAATTGGAAAGGAAACCAAAATGCTGTTACGCTTCAGTACGGTTGGAGGTGAAAAAGGCAGTGCCGATACAGAAAGAGACCCAAGAGGATTTGCAATTAAATTTTATACGGAAGACGGGAACTGGGATCTTGTTGGCAATAATACACCAGTCTTTTTTGTAAAAGATCCTAAAAAATTCGGCGACTTTATTCATACCCAGAAAAGAGATCCA
>JANPAP010000114.1:0-2245 GCA_031429975.1 Chitinophagaceae bacterium | reverse complement strand
GCCAATAGAATGGGTGAAGTAGGGGATGGATTTAAGCAGGCAATGAAAGTGCTGGATGGCGGAAGAATTTCTATTGCAGCATTGAGCCTTGGTATTGCCAAAGGTGCTTATGAAGCTTCTTTGCAATATTCAAAAGAGCGTTACCAATTCGATCAGCCCATTTGTAATTTTCAGGGCATCAGTTTTAAACTGGCAGATATGGCTACCGAAATTGCAGCTGCAGAACTTTTGATTAACCAGGCCTGCGATTTAAAAATTAAAGGATTGCCCATGACTAAAGAGGCGGCCATGGCAAAATATTTTGCCAGCGAAGTTGCCGTAAAAGTGAGCACAGATGCGGTGCAGATATTTGGTGGATATGGTTATACAAAAGATTTTCCGGTTGAAAAATTTTACAGAGACAGTAAGCTTTGTACAATTGGAGAAGGCACCAGCGAAATTCAAAAATTAGTTATCAGCCGGGAAGTGCTGAAATAATATTGATATTGTTTTGAGAAATTAAAATACCATCTTTTTTATAGATGGCATTTTATTTTATGGTTAATATTATTTCATTATTTATCTGACCCAAATAAACCACTCAGTTTATCTTTTGAAAAATTTTCAGCAGCTTCTCCAGCCTGGCCCGGAATAAAATCGCTTATTTTATCCAACATGCTGCCACTGTCTGTTGCGGCTGTAGTGCTAGCCTGTTGAGGGTTTGATGAGGCAAACATATTGTCAACAGCTCCACCTAACATTGGAAATTTTTCTTTTACAAATTCTTTGATAGTTTCTAATGCTCCATTTGCCTGTTCAACACTGATGCCGGTTTTTTCTGTAAGGCGTGTTATTAATTCTTGCATAATTTTTTATTTTTATTGTTATTAACCAATAGTGTCCTAAACGTTTTAAGATTGAAATAAAGGTATTGATTTTATTGAGTACTAGCCTTGCTTTATGGGTATTTTAAAATAGAACCCCTTGCATACTATTTGCGCTTTGCGGCATGACGGCTTCTTCAAAGGGTTTATCCAGCCAAAGTAAAAGGTTAATTTTCACAAACATATTGAGTCTTATAAAGGCTACCAGGTTTGATTGGTGCCAGTTAAACTTAGCCATTGCCTTTAATGCTTTTAAAATAAGTATAGTAATTAAGGCAGTCCATATTTGTATGAGCACTGCATTTTCAGATGTACCGATAAAGGATTTGATGTGCAGCAATTGTTTTATCTCTCTAAAAAATATCTCTACCTGCCAGCGACTTTTGTACAACTCTGCAATAGTATTGGCAACCCATGATAGTTGATTGGTTATTACTTCTATGGTTTGTTTATTTATATCATCCCATATGGCTATGCGGCGTAATTGCCCCAGATACTTTTGTTTTGAGCCATCGTTTTTTAATTCAATTATCTCATCTTTTAAAAGATGCTGATGTTTGTTTTGTGGCAAAGGATTGTCTTTAATAACAGTGTATTGTATGTTTTCTTTATGCCTCACTACAAAGAAAACACCCTTGCGGTCCCAAACGTTAAGTAAGGAAAAGTCATTATAAAACCTGTCGGCAACAATGACGCTTCCTTTAAGCAATGGTATATCATAAGCTCCTTTATTATCGGCTGTTTTGCCGTTGGTTATATTTACATAAGCAGGCAGGTTGCCATCAAAATCAAGCAGGGTATGCATCTTTATAGCTCCTTTGGCTGTTTTATATTTTGCCCAGTCAAATAAAGAAAGGCAGAGGCTGATAGTAGTAGCATCCAGTAAAAATATTTTGGATTTAATCCGGAATTTAATTTGCTTAAAAGCTGCCTGCTGTCCTAAACTCTGGAGCAGTTCATAATAGTAATCTCTAAACAACTCCCAGTGGCGATGTTTATTTTGATAGCTTATAGTAGACTTTGAAGGTGCTTTGTTAATACCCAGATGATTGAGGTTGCCCGTAGCCGAACGCAAACCATTGCTAATATCCCTTACCGATTGGCTTTTGGCAAATTGGCAAAACAGCATCGATACCAAATGGGTCCAGCTATTGTAGCCCTTTTGATGCTTATCTGTTTGTTTGGATGAAACAAGTTTTGAAAATTTTACTCTATCTAATTTGCTGATGATTTGAGCGAACAGGGTTAAATTTGCCATCGGAGAAAGTTTTTTTTGTTGTGCAACTCAAAGCTAATTTGAGATACTTAAATACTTTCTCCTTTTTTTATTTAAGACGCTATTGATATGAATATTAGGATTAATAATTTTTTTTTCATGTAGT
>JANPAP010000113.1:0-4540 GCA_031429975.1 Chitinophagaceae bacterium | reverse complement strand
AGTAGTACAACAACACAAATAGTTGCAACTACAGGTATTGGTACAACTGGAAATGTAATCGTATCAAATACAGCAGGGTCGGGTACAAGTGCTGCTACTTATACCTTTAACGCCACATCGCCAGTATATACAGTTACTGGTGGGGGAAATGATTGCACCTCAGGATCAGGAGTACCAGTTGGATTATCAGGTTCTCAATCAGGATCTCAATATCAATTATACAGAGGTGGGGTTTCTGTTGGTTCGGCAGTTACAGGAACTGGATCTGCATTAAATTTTGGCAATCAAAATACATCGGGAACTTATACAGTTATTGCAACAAAAACTTCGAGTGGTTGCACTAATAATATGTCTGGTAATGCAGTTGTAACAATTTCAACAGCATCAATAGTAAATGCTGGCAGCACCGTAAATACTTGTCAGTCATTTGCGCCTTCAGCAATTACTTTATCGGGATCAAGTGTAGGTGGAGGTGCTACAACAGGAGCTTGGTCAGTAACATCAGGATCGGGCACTTTAAGTAGTACTGCACAAACTGCAAGCCCCTCAACAGTTACTTTTACTGTTACTACAAATTATTCTGGTACTGTTGTTTTAACATTAACTTCAAATGCTTCAGGATCTTGCCCGGTAGTTGCAGCTACAAAAACAATTAATGTAATCAGTGCGCCAACGGTAACGATTACCCCAAATTATTGTATTGGAGGAGGAGTGGTAAGGTTAACCTGTAATACACAAACTTCGTATTTATGGAGTACAGGGGCAACCAGCCAGTTTATTGATGTAACCGTTGCAAATGTTTATAGTGTTACTGGTACCAATGCATCGGGTTGTTCGGCCAATGCTTCAATTAATGTAGGACAGGAATTAGTAACAAACGGAAATTTTAATTCTGGAAATACAGCTTTTACAAGTACTTATATTTATACCAGCGCTGCAAATGGATTAAATCCAGAGGGCTATTATGGAGTTGGACCCAATGCTAATTTTTACCATACCAATTTTTTTGGTAAAGATCATACAACTACTACTGGCAACTTTATGATTGTAAATGGTAGTCCAAATACGGATTTGGTATGGCAACAAAATATTACAGTAAACCCCAATACGGTATATTATTTTTCTGCTTGGGCTATGAGTGTAAATGCTGTAACTCCATTTGCACAATTAAGTTTTTCGGTAAATGGCAGCCAGATTGGAACAGTTGTAACTTTAACTGCGGGCCCTACCAGTAACTCGGCTCCAAACAATTGGATACGGTTTTTTGGTTCATGGAATTCAGGAAGCAATAGCACTGCAAATATTAGTATTGTTGATTTACAAACAGCAGCTGGTGGTAATGATTTTGGTTTAGATGATATTTCATTTAGTACTTTAGCACCTATAACTCTAAGTGCAACTGCTACTGCAAACTCACCTGTATGTGCAAGTAGTGCTATTAATTTAACCGCTGGAATTACCGGTGGTAATTCACCATATACTTATGCCTGGACGGGTCCGGCATCATACAGTTCAACAAGTCAAAATCCGGTAATTACTTCAGCCGTATCTGCAAATGCGGGAGCATATAGTGTAACTATATCTGATGTAAATGGATGTACAGCTACTGCAAGTACTTTGTCTGTAGTGATAAATCCATTGCCGGTTGATAAAACGCCAGCTGCTTTAACCAGTACTATTTGTACAGGTTCATCAACTACCATTCAATTGCCATTATCCCAGTCGGGAGTTAATTATCAATTAAGAAATAATGCTTCCAATGCTCCGGTTGGATCTGTTGTGGCTGGCACAGATGGTACTATAAGTTTTGCTACTGGAACTTTAGCAACAACAACAACATTTAATGTGTTTGCAACTAATGTTAGTACAGGCTGTAATGTTCAAATGACTAACACGGTAACAGTTACCGTTGGAAGTTTATGGATTGGAGGAGCAAGTGGTAATTGGAGCTTGGCAGGAAACTGGTGTGATGGAATACCTACTGCTACCACAAATGTTATTATCCCGGCAGGCATTACGGTTAATATTCAATCATTAAATGCAATTGCCAATTCAGTAACAATTGCATCAACAAGCAGCCTGGTAATGACAGGGGCTCATAATCTTTCCATTTCAGCAGGTGGTAGTTTTACAAACAATGGAACTTTTAATGCTTCTGCAAGTACTGGTACAGTTGCTTTTTTAGGAAGCGGTACAATTAGCGGAACAACAAGTTTTAAAAATATTGACAGTTATGGAGCTTTAAATTTTGGTACTGCCAGTACTGTTACCGGAACGTTCTCATTGCAGCCAGGAGGTAGTGTAACAGGTAATGCTCCTGTTTATTCTTGTCCATCATCAACATTATTATACAGAACTGGTGGCACTTTTACAAGAAGAATTGAATGGGCAAATGGTACTTCTGGTGCCGGTTATCCGGCAAATGTAATTGTACAAAATAATACGGTAATTAATTTTCCGGTAAATGGCCAGGGATATATCTGTAATGATTTAACGATCGAATCTGCGTCTTCCTTACGCCAGGATATTGCAGGCGGAAGTGCTTTATTAAATGTTGGTAGAAATATTACCATCAATGGTACACTGGCTTTGGGTTCTGCCACCGGTGGTGATATCAATTTAGGTGGAAACTGGACCAGAAATGCAGGTGGTGTATTTATCAGCAACGACCGTAAAGTTACTTTTGATGGTACCGGAAATTTTAGTGGCAATGGAACAAGTATGTCAATAATTACAGCCCCTTCTTCATCGGCAAAAGATAATGAAGGAGGATTTGGCGGAGAAAAATTTGCCCATTTGTGGATTAATAAAACTGCAATTACCGATTCGGTAGTACTGCTCTCAAATATTACAGTAACCAAAGAATTGGGATTAACACAAGGTACTTTCAGTTTACGAAATAGTGATGTTACCTTAGTTTCA
This sequence comes from Chitinophagaceae bacterium, assembly GCA_031429975.1. GTDB lineage: Bacteria > Bacteroidota > Bacteroidia > Chitinophagales > Chitinophagaceae > Ferruginibacter. The sequence goes on along the minus strand of JANPAP010000113.1, from coordinate 1,618 downwards.
AATATTTCTAATACTACCGATATTGCACCGGTAACTACTCCGGCAAATGTATCGGTTCGTTATGCTGGAACTGGAAAGTTTGTAGTACAACGCTATATTCATAATCCAACTGCAGTAAGATCCTGGAGATTACTTGCTTCGCCATTACAGAGTGGTACAGCACCTTCAATAAATTCGGCGTATCAGGAAGGCGTTGTAAATCCCGATAAAAATAATCCTAATGGCAGTGGCGGCATTTACAATCCTTGGCCTGGTTATGGCACTCATATTACGGGCCCCGGTGGAACCTATAGTGCTGCTAACGGTTACGATCAGGGTACCAATGCTTCTTCAATATTGTATACAAATGCAGGCATAAGTTCATGGCTAACCCCGGCTTCAACCATTACTACAAAAGTTACCGATCAACAAGGATGGATGTTATTTGTAAGAGGCGACAGAAGTTTTGTTATTGGCTCTCAATATACACCTTCGCAAAATGCTATTCTGGAACCTAAGGGAAGAATTAATATCGGAAATATAACCCTACCGGTAGTTGCAGGTAAGCAGGTAATTGGTAATCCTTATCCATCTGCAATAAGTTTATTAAATGTAAATATTTCGGCAGCATTGGGTAAGAATAGTACTTATTATAGGTGGGATCCTAAAATGTTTACTTCTTATTCTCAGCCTGGTAAATGGGTAACATTTACCGGCATAAGTAATTCATTTGTTCAAACAACCAGCAGCAGTAGTTATGATGCAATTGGAACCATTGAATCTGGTGAGGCGTTTGCAGTTGATGTTGTAACAGCTGGTAATATTGTTTTTCATGAATCGGATAAAAAACAATTAAGCAGCAGTTTAATTGGGATTGCCAATGGTGTAACACCTACGCCAAATAACGGATTGGATTTGGCATTGTTTCGCTCTGATATTTTTGTAAATAATGGGGGCGTTTATACCTTAACGGATGGAGTATTAAATGTGTTTAATGCAACTTATAATAATTTGGTTGATGAGGAAGATGCAAAAAAAATGATCACTTTTAATACAAAAGAAAGTTTGAGTATTTTAACTGATACAACAAAACTGGCTATTGAAAAAAGAACCAATATTCGTGTTACGGATACCATTAATTTTAGCTTATCAAAATTCAATCAATTGCCTTATCAGTTTAGATTTGTGGCAAATGGGTTTGATCCGTTAATGGATGCATTTTTAGAAGATAAATTTACAAATACACGTACTCCAATTAATATGTTTGATACGAGTTTTATAGATTTTAGCATTTATGCAGATCCATTATCACAAGCTGCTGACCGGTTCAGGGTTATTTTCAAATCATCGGCAGGGGTGTTGCCGGTTACATTTACTAAAGTACAAGGCTATCTACAAAACAATAATATTGCTGTAGATTGGCAGGTAGAAAATGAATTAAATATTAAGGAATATCAAGTTGAAAAATCATTGGATGGTTTACATTTTGAAAATGTAAATACTACCTTGGCATTGGGTAATTCTAATTCTGTAAGAAACTATAATTGGATGGATGAAAATGCGGTAAAAGGAAATAATTATTATCGAATAATCAGTATTGGATTTGATGGAAAAAAACAATTCAGTCAGGTAGTAAAAG
>JANPAP010000112.1:0-4822 GCA_031429975.1 Chitinophagaceae bacterium | reverse complement strand
AACAATTGTTGCTGCTTCTGCATCCGATCCGGCTCCATTACAGTTTTATGCTCCATTTGCCGGTGCTGCAATTGGTGAATTTTTTCGTGATACTGGAAGGCCTGCTTTGATTATCTATGATGATTTATCAAAGCAAGCGGTGGCTTACCGTGAAGTTTCTTTGTTGTTACGTCGTCCGCCAGGCCGTGAGGCTTATCCGGGAGATGTGTTTTATCTGCATAGTCGTTTATTGGAAAGAGCTGCAAAGGTTATTGCCAAAGATTAAATTGCTGCACAAATGAATTACTTGCCTGAATCTATTAAACATTTAGTAAAAGGCGGCGGTAGTTTAACAGCCTTGCCAATTATTGAAACGCAAGCTGGTGACGTATCTGCCTATATTCCAACCAATGTAATTTCTATTACCGATGGACAGATATTTTTGGAAGGTAACTTGTTTAACGCAGGTATCCGTCCGGCCATTAACGTGGGTATTTCTGTAAGCCGTGTGGGTGGTAATGCTCAAATTAAATCAATGAAAAAAGTAGCCGGTACTTTAAAACTAGATCAGGCGCTTTACCGGGAGCTTGAAGCTTTCTCAAAATTTGGTGGTGATTTGGATGCAGCTACAAAAAATGTAATTGATAAAGGTGCCAGAAACGTTGAAATCTTAAAGCAATTACAATACTCTCCAATGAGTGTAGAAAAGCAGGTTGCGATGATTTACCTTGGAACACAGGGTTTATTAAAAGAAGTTGCCGTTAAGCATGTAAAGGCTTTTGAAGAGCATTTCCTAATGGAAATGGACAATAAGTTTCCGGAATTACTTGCTGAATTTAAGAAGGGTGGATTGCCAGAAGATGGGTTGAAGAAAATGACCGAAATGGCAAAAGGATTAATGCCTCAGTACAAATAATCGGTTTTAAAATAGCTTTAAAAATCAGGGCTGGTTCTGCAAAGAACCGGCTCTTTTTTATGCAATATATTTTTGTTTTTTTTGTAAGATTATTTGTTTTCATTTTATTACTTATTGCTTTTGAACCAACAGGAAATGGATGCATGGGATTAAATAAAAATGCATAAAAAAACTCCTGATTAAAGGAGTTTTAAAAAATATTTAAAAGTTAATTAGTGTTTAATTCTTTCTCTTCCAAAAGTTAAACCTAGCTTGATATTAAAGGTAAAATAAGAGTCATTGTCTTTTGGATTGCCTCTGATGCCACCTTCTGATTTTCTATAAATATAACTATCTGTTCCGGTATTGTTGCGTTGATTTGATGATAAATCCCGAGCGTTTTGTAATTGTGTTCCGGTAAAATAACGAGTAAAAATATTGGGATCAATGTAACGGGTACTTACATCATCTAAATAATCGGTAAATAAATAACGGTGTAAAAACTCGGCTCTAAGATTAAATGTTGGAGACAATTCATAGCGAACACCCAAACCAATGGGTACATTCATTTGGGTTAATTTGTAGGGCTTTCTATCTGGGTATTCAGCAAATCCTTGTCCTTCTAAACTTAAAGGTTGTAAATCTACATACTCACCGTTTCTAGCCTTAGACTGTGGATTGAAAGAGAAAAAACCAACACCTGCAGCAATGTACGGTGAAAACAAAGGAGGATCATCATCTCTTGCCGTCCAGTCAATAAACATAAAAAGTGGGTGAAACTCAGCAATTACTGAAAACTCCGAAATTTTGCTTTTAAAACTAAGATTACGTTCATATCTACCCGATGTGGTAGATTTCACATTGCTTAAAATGCTGTCATAGGCTTTTACAGATCCAAATGTTGCTTCTAAACGTACCGCAATCATTTCTTTATAGGTAGCCATTAAGTAGATGCTTCCATTCATTTGGTTGTTTCCCAAATTCAAGTCTTTTACAAATGGTTTGCCAATACCTTTTTTACCGCCTACATCAGTAAGGCAATTCATAACTCCAAACGAGGCACCCAATTCAAACATAAGCGGTGTATCGTAAGAGTTATTATCGTAAAAATAATATTGTGCAGTGGCTTTGTTTGAATATCCGATTAACAGAACAAAAGCGGCAATAAATAAAATAATTCTTTTCATCAGTAAGCGCTCCTTTAATAAGTTTATCTCCCGTACCCTCAGGAAAATTTAATAATCTACAAATTAAACGATAATTCCTGAATTATATTCCAACTTTTTGAATCTTCTTATAAAATTTACACACTGTGTTTAATGCGCAGGTGCTGCATTTGGGCTTTTTTGCGGTGCAAGTGTACCTGCCATGTAGAATAAGCCAATGGTGTGCTTTATGAATGTAGTTTTCAGGGATATATTTAACAAGCTGTTTTTCAGTTGCAAGTGGTGTTTTTGCATTAGTGGTTAACCCAATTCTTGCGCTCACTCTAAAAACATGTGTATCTACTGCCATGTTTGGCTGCTCATCAATTACCGAAGTTATTACATTGGCTGTTTTTCTTCCAACTCCGGGTAAAAGTATTAATTCATCCACCGTCATTGGAACTTCACTTCCAAATTGGTTTACCAACATATTGGCCATCCCTATTAAATGTTTTGTTTTATTATTTGGGTATGAGATGCTTTTTATTATTGGAAAAAGTTCATCAAAATCAGCCTTACTCATACTTGTAGCATCCGGAAATTTTTTAAAAATGGCAGGTGTGGTAAGGTTTACCCGTTTATCGGTGCATTGGGCTGATAAAATTACAGCAACCAATAATTGAAAAGGGTTGTCATAAATTAATTCTGTTTCAGCTTCTGGATTATTTGCAGCAAAATAATCTATAAAAAACTTAAAGCGTTGTTGTTTGGTCATAAAAAAATCCCCCAACAATATTGGGGGACTAAATTAGTTAATTAAATGTTGTTGATTTCAGCCTTCCTGGCTTGAAAATTCTGTAACTGGCTTTGCAGCATAGTTCAGTATAAAATCAAGGGCTTTTTTTCGGGGAGAAAGTGTAATTTTTTCCAGACTTTGTTGTGCCGAGGCCAACAAATTGTACTGTTCCCGAAGATTCCAATCCATTTCCAAGGCTGCTTTAATTGCAGTTGTTTTTTCGTTGGAGGTTTCCTTGTACATAAATTGTATCAAGTCCTCCTGCGTAAAGCTGTGCATAGGTTAAGTTACTTTTTTTTTATTAATTATCAATTATCCACTTCTAAAACGCATTTAGAAACAGAATATTGTATATGCAACTTGTTAATTCGAATTTTGTAAACCGGGTACTACAAATAAATCCTCGTTTTCCTTTTTCATTAAATACTTTTCCCTTGCATATTTTTCAATAGTCTGTGCATTATTCTTTAGTTCGCCTAATTCCAATTTGGTTTCAGTTATTTTTTCAACCATGTGCTGCTCATTGGTTTGCAGCTCTCTGTACTTAGCCCATTTATTAATTTCCGATCCAATATCTTTTGGATCTATAAACGCCATCCAAACTAAAAAAAAGGAAATAGCAATCAGGTATTTACTTTTTAACCAAGATGGAATACGATTTAATAGTTTCATTTCTCTTTTTAGTTATGAAGAAATAATTAAGAGTTAAGAGTTAATAGTTATGAATTAATAGTTATGAGTTACTTAACTTCAAACCTTAAACATCAAACCTTAAACTTTCACCTCTCTATTTCTTACCAAATTTAATCTTTCCGTTTGGATAAATGGCTGTATCTCCCAGCATTTCCTCTATCCTTATTAATTGATTGTATTTTGCCATTCTATCGGTTCTGCTGGCAGAGCCTGTTTTAATTTGACCGCAATTTAAAGCTACAGCTAAATCTGCAATTGTAGTATCTTCTGTTTCACCACTCCGATGGCTCATAATAGTATTGAATCCATTGTTTTGAGCCATACTCACAGCATTCATCGTTTCTGTAATAGTTCCAATCTGGTTTACTTTAACCAATAATGCATTGGCAATGCCTTCATTGATGCCTCTTTCCAAGCGGTTAACATTGGTTACAAATAAATCATCGCCAACTAACTGGCATTTGCTGCCAACTGCTTCTGTAAGCATCTTCCATCCCTTCCAATCATCTTCTGCCATGCCATCTTCAATTGAACAAATTGGATATTGTTTTACCCAGCTAGCCCAATATTTTACCAATTGCTCACTGGTTAATTCTTTACCATCGCTTTTATGAAAAACATATTTTTTCTTTTTGGCATTCCATAATTCACTGTTAGCCGCATCCATTGCAACCATAATTTGACTACCAGTTTTATAGCCAGCGGCCTGAATGGCCGTTAAAACCATTTCAATAGCTTCTTCATTGCTTTGGATATTTGGAGCAAAACCACCTTCATCACCAACATTGGTACTAAATCCTTTTTTCTTCAATACTGTTTTTAGTGCATGAAAAATATCAACCCCCCAACGTAATCCTTCACTAAAAGTGGTTGCCCCAATTGGCATAACCATAAATTCCTGGAAATCTATTTTATTATCAGCATGAGCACCACCATTTAAAATATTCATCATGGGGATGGGTAATATTTTTGCATTGGTGCCACCAATATAACGGTATAAAGGAAGATTGGCCTCTACAGCTGCAGCTTTTGCAACAGCCATACTTACGGCCAGCATTGCATTGGCGCCAAGTTTTCCTTTGTTTTCGGTGCCATCAATTTTAATCAATGCTGCATCAATTCCTGCCTGATCGGCAATATCCCATCCTAATAAATTTTCGGCAATTACCGTATTTACATTGGCTACAGCTTTTAAAACACTCTTGCCGCCATAATAATTTTTTTTACCATCTCTTAATTCTACTGCTTCATGAATGCCTGTACTTGCGCCACTTGGAACTGCGGCTCTTCCTAAACTTTCATTTTCTGTTAATA
>JANPAP010000111.1:0-4619 GCA_031429975.1 Chitinophagaceae bacterium | reverse complement strand
CCCGAAGGGGGAGGACGGGTTGGAGATCGAAGCAAGTCTGTGATTCATAATGAATCAATAGTTTCTGATAAAAAGAAAATTATTGTATTAGGGAGTGGCCCAAACAGGATTGGCCAGGGCATTGAGTTTGATTACTGTTGTGTGCATGGCTTACTTGCTATTAAGGAGGCCGGTTACGAAGCCATCATGATAAACTGTAACCCCGAAACTGTTTCAACCGATTTTGATATTGCCGACAAACTTTATTTTGAACCGGTTTTTTGGGAACACCTTTGGGAAATTATTGAACACGAAAAACCTTATGGCGTAATTGTGCAGCTTGGCGGACAAACCGCTTTAAAACTTGCCAAACGGTTGCATGAAAAAGGAATTAAAATTATCGGTTCTTCTTTTGATAGTATGGATATTGCCGAAGACAGGGGCAGGTTCAGCGATATGCTGAAAGAACTGGAAATTCCTTACCCAAATTACGGCACCGCTTTTAATACTGATGAAGCCATTGAAGTGGCGAAGCAGGTTGGTTACCCGGTATTGATAAGACCAAGTTATGTTTTGGGTGGCCAGCGAATGCGTATTGTTATTAATGATGAAGAACTTGAGAAAGGCGTACTGAGTTTGATAAAACATTTGCCGGGAAATAAAATTTTAATCGATCACTTTTTAGACCGTTGCCAGGAAGCAGAAATTGATGCCATTTTTGACGGCACCGATTTTCATGTGATGGGAGTGATGGAACATATAGAACCTGCAGGTATTCATAGTGGCGATAGCAATGCCATGTTACCTCAATTTAATTTATCGCCATTGGTAGTGCATACCATGGAAGAGTATGCCGAAAAAATTGCAAGGGCATTACAAATTAAAGGGCTTATCAATATTCAGTTTGCCATAAAAGATGGCAATGTGTTTGTGATAGAAGCTAACCCAAGAGCCAGTCGTACCACACCTTTTATAGCCAAGGCCTATCAAATTCCTTATTTGAATATTGCCACCAAAATAATGATGGACACCAATAAATTAACCGACTTTACTTTCGAAAAAAAGCTCACAGGTTTTGCAATAAAAGAGCCCGTGTTTTCATTCAATAAATTTCCGGGTGTAAATAAAGAGTTGGGCCCCGAGATGAAAAGTACCGGCGAAGCCATTCGCTTTATAAAAGATTTACGGGATCCTTACTTCCGCCAGTTATATAAAGAGCGTAGCATGCATTTGAGTAAATAAAAAATAATTGTATTTTGGGTTGATGTTAAAATTATTTGCCATACCCATTTGGAAACAAGCACCCTTTATCAGGCTGCTGCCGGCTTTCATTGCAGGTATTCTTTTGCAATGGCATTTTCAATTTGCGCTTTACAGTTGCATTGCTGGTATCATTTCATTTTCAATTGCCTTATTGTTTTTTTTATTTTTACCAGTTGCAGTAAAATTCAGGTTTCAATTTTTGCAAGGTTTTTTATTGCAGTTATTGTTTTTTGGATTTGGCTTATTGCTTACCTGGCAAAACGAGTTCCGGCATAATAATAACTGGTATGGCCGTTATTATCAAAATGGCGATTATTTGGTTGTAACGCTTAGCGAACCGTTAATTGAAAAATCAAAATCTTTCAAAGCAGATGTATGGGTTGAACAGGTGATACACAATGACAGTTCTATAAATTGTAAAGGAAAATTGCTGCTGTATTTTTCAAAGGATTCCATCGCACCCAATTTAAAATATGGTGACCGGATCTTGCTCAAAAAAAATTTACAAGGCATTAAAAATTCCGGCAACCCGGGCGCTTTTAATTACCAGCAATATGCTGCCATGCAACATACCTATCACAATGCATTTTTAAAAACGGGTGATTGGGTAAAATTAAAAGGCCGGCATGCCAATGCTTTTCAGCAATTTATTTTTACATCCCGTGATAATATTTTGGCGGTTCTTCAAAAACAAGTAAGCAATAAAAAAGATGAATTGGGTATTGCAGAAGCTTTGCTGATAGGCTATACCAACGATTTGGATAAAGACCTGGTGCAGGCTTACAGCAATACAGGTGTGGTGCATATTATTGCAATATCCGGAATGCATTTGGGGCTAATTTATATAATGTTGGTTTGGCTTTTTGCAAAAATCCCGTTGCTTAATAAATCAAAAGCCGTTCAGGTAATTTTAATTCTTTCCTGCCTCTGGTTGTTCTCCTTGCTTACCGGTGCTGCAGCATCTGTAACCCGTTCGGCAGTGATGTTTACATTTATTACCATTGGTAAAAATTTCTACCGTAAGTCATCCATTTTTAATTCACTGGCGGCTTCGGCTTTTACCATGTTATGTTACAATCCTTATTATTTGTGGGATGTGGGTTTTCAACTTTCTTATTTGGCTGTGGTGGGTATTATTGTTTTTCAAAAACCCATTTATAATTGGTTTTACATTAAAAATAAATTATTGAATGAAGTATGGAAATTAGCCGCAATTGCACTGGCAGCACAGCTTTTAACCTTTCCGGTATGTGTTTATTATTTCCACCAGTTCCCCAATTTATTTTTGCTTACTAATATTGTAGCAGTGCCATTATCGAGTTTTATTTTGTTTACAGAAATTGCATTGGTTGCATTTGCATGGCTACCTTTTGTAAATACTTTTTTAGGAAAAATTGTAAGTGTATTGGTTTGGTTAATGAATCAATTTATTTTGTTGGTAAACAATATTTCCTTTTCAGTTTGGGATAAAATACCTGCGGATATTTTTACAACCATTTTGCTGTATGTTTCGGTTATTGCATGTTGCAGCTGGCTGTTACATAAAAACAGGCAATTGTTTAAACTGGCTTTGATAAGCTTTGCAGGATTTTTATCAATGAATTTATTTGCCGGTTGGAAAATAAAAAATCAGGAAAAAATAATTGTTTACAATGTGCCACAGCACCGGGCAATTGATTTTGTAACAGGTAATAATTTTCAATTTATTGGCGATAGTGTTTTGTTGCAAGATGGCCTGTTGCAAAATTTTCACCTGAAGCCAGGAAGAATTTTTCTGCAACTCAATAACAGAAAGGATTCCATGGCAAACCTCTTTATCAAAACAAATTTGTACGCTTACAATAATAAAAAAATATTGCTGATAGACAAATCAGTGAAGTTCAAATCTGCAGCAAATAAAATAGAGGTGGATTTGATTGTTGTGTCAAAAAACCCAAAAATTAATTTTACAGAACTGGCTTCAGTTTTCAATTGTAAACAGGTAGTTTTTGACGCTTCTAACAGTTTGTGGAAAATTGGTAAATGGAAACAAGAATGCGATAAACTACATTTGCGGCACCATTCAATACCAGAACTTGGCGCTTTTGTTATGGATATTGAGTAAGCAAACAGTAATTCTATTTGTAACGCTAAAATATTCCTACAAGGATCAGCATTATGCAAAAAAAAATTCAATCGGCACTCATTTCTGTTTTTTATAAAGATGGGTTAACCAATATTGTGCAACAACTTCACAAAGCAGACATCACTATTTATACAACTGGTGGTACACAAAAATTTATTGAATATTTACAAGTGCCCTGCATTGCAGTGGAAACCCTAACGGGTTATCCTTCCATTTTAGGTGGCAGGGTTAAAACACTGCACCCATCGGTATTTGGTGGTATTTTAGGCAGAAGGGATGTTGAAACAGATGTAGCAGAAATGAAGCAATACAATATTCCCGAAATGGATTTGGTAATTGTAGATCTGTATCCTTTTGAAGAAACGGTTGCTGCAACAAATGACGAATCATTGATAATAGAAAAAATTGATATCGGCGGTCCAAGCATGATTCGGGGCGCTGCAAAAAACCACCGGAATGTATTGGTAATAGCATCAAAAAATGAGTACCCTTCTCTGGAAGAAATTTTAACCAAACAGAATGCAACAACCAGTTTAGAACAACGCCGGCAATTTGCCATTAAGGCATTTGATGTGTGCACCGGATATGATATGGCCATCTCCAATTATTTTAATCAAAGCAATTTTATAAACCCTTTTAATAAAACAAAAAACGTTTTGCGCTATGGCGAAAACCCACATCAGCAAGGCATTTATTATGGAAACCAACAGGAGGTTTTTGAGAAACTGAATGGGAAAGAATTGTCCTACAATAACCTTGTTGATACAGATGCAGCCCTGCAATTGATTGCAGATTTTGCTGAAGAAACAGCAGCCGTATTTGCTATCATTAAACATACCAATGTTTGTGGTATTGCAGTAAGGGCGGGTGTTTACGAGGCGTGGACTGCTGCATTGGCCGGTGATCCGGAAAGTGCATTTGGTGCAGTAATGGCTACCAATAAAACGGTTGATCTGCCTACAGGAACTGCTATTAATGAGTTGTTTTTTGAAGTGTTAATTGCACCAGATTTTGATTCAGATGCACTGGCTTTATTGCAAACAAAAAAGAACCGTATTTTATTAAAACAAAACCCAGCTTATACCGCTCCAAATGTTCAATCTAAAAGTATTTTAAATGGATTGTTAACCCAACAAAACGATACAGGAAATTACACCGAATGGAATGAAACCGGCGGAAGAATTACAAGCGCAACTGAAAAACAAGATTTGATTTTTGGCAATCTGGTATGCAAGCATTTAAAAAGTAATGC
>JANPAP010000110.1:0-2191 GCA_031429975.1 Chitinophagaceae bacterium | reverse complement strand
ATATGTTTCCTTGTCAAAATTTCAGAAGGTAATAATAGGATGAAAAAAAGTACACAGAGATTTCACCTCGCTGAATTAATACTAATAATTAGAGCATTCCCTTAGAAATAATCACTTTAATAATACCTTTTACCTGCATTTTTTTATTTTTTTGTGCCCGATACCGTTGCCGGCAACGCTGCCGGTATTTCCGTAATCATTTATCCATTAGCTTTACCAAAATTGCGTTTGCACTAATATGAACAGGCCCGCCACTATAAAAGATATTGCCAGAAAACTGAACATCTCAATTTCTACCGTATCAAGAGCATTACGGAATGCTTCGGATGTAAACAGTGATACAAAAAATGCAGTACTGGCTTTATCGGAAGAGCTAAACTATCAACCAAACAAGCTGGCGGTAAGTTTGAGGCAGAATCAAACACATACTATTGGAGTGATCGTTCCCAATCTGGACTATGTTATTGCTACCATGGTAAAGGGTATTGATGAAGCAGCACTGGAAGCCGGGTACACCGTAATGGTTTGCCAAAGCAATGAATCATTCGGCAGGGAAATTTTAAATACAAGGAGATTACTGGATAGTTTAGTGGATGGATTTATTATTTCAGTTTCCAGCGAAACAAAATCATTTGAACATTTTAAAAAGATACAGGAAAGAAATATACCCATTGTTGTATTTGACCGGATTACGCCGGCCCTGGTAGCACCCAGTGTAAGGCTGGATAATGAAGAAGGTGGTTTTATTGCCACCGAGCATTTGTTAGAACAGGGATATAAACGTATCGCTATTTTAGCAGGCCCCGAAAACCTGGGAATTAGTAACAGCCGGATGGATGGTTATTTAAATGCATTAAAAAAATACAAAATCAAAAGCGATAATAACCTGATCATTCATTGTGACTTTAACCAGGATTATGCATTCTTTGCCACTCAGGAATTATTAGCAATGAAAAAAAGGCCGGATGCAATATTTACTATCAGTGACCGGATGGCGATTGGTGCCATGCTGGCCATTAAACAAAAGGGCCTGAAAATGCCACAGGATATTGGCCTGGTAGGGTTTAATAATGAACCTGTTGTTGGCCTTGTTACCCCGGGCATATCAAGTGTTGAGATGCCTTGCTTTGAAATAGGAAAAGTAGCGGCAAAACTTTTCATTGAAACCATGTATCACAATGAGGATATGAGCAACGTGGAAAAAATCCTCAAGCCTAAACTCATCATCAGGGAATCATCCCAAAGGATCCTTCCAGCAACAAGACGCTTAAGATAATTTCTGCTGCTCCGCCTGATATTGTTGAAATGTTGCCTGCTGTTTTGCTTCAACTCAATAGCAAAAACGATAGTGGTTAAAAATGCGGAAGAGCTTACCACAGCCAATAAGGAAGCCCGGCCAGGCGATATCATTGTGTTGCTGAATGGGGAATGAAATAATGTAATCCTGTCATTGGATTGCAATTCTGCAAACAAAAACTCTTTCCAAACTGCTGATGAAGCCAGTCATATTATCCCCTAAAGAAAAAATTAGCTATGTAGCATTTTTGTTGACATTTACGGATAAGGAATTTTTATTCAACGCTGATCATTCCTATCCAAAGAATATTACCCCCGGGCCGAAGAAACTAAAATAAATTATCTCCTATTGGGTTATTGAAAATTATTTTACACCCTTGTCAACCACCGTAAAGTATTTGTTGAAAATAAAAAGATTACGGCACCGTTACCGGAAAGGATACCGGCATGTTTTTATTCAATTTATATTAAAAAAAGGGCAGGTTGCCATCTGTTTCACTAAAAAATGGGTAGAATATTTATGATAATTAAACAGTATAAAATCCAGCAAACAGCCTTTTAAACCTATTATTACACGCAACTATTGCCGGGAGCTAATACCCAGCAATAAAAATAATCACGAAAAAAATAATTATTTCAGCCACATTGCTCACTCCCAGCTTATTAGTATCGGCACAAATCAATCCTATATTATCTGGTTGGTTACAAAATCTTACTGATATTAAGGGACGTCATTATGTTATTTCCAATACTTAAATTATGCGTATTGAAAAGCCTGAAAATTAAAACATTAATATTTATGACGAGATTAATATTCTTCTTTTCTGTTTTGCTGCTGGCAGTTGGTGCAAATGCCCAACATAATGTAATGGTGATAATTGCCGATGATTTAGGT
>JANPAP010000109.1:0-3467 GCA_031429975.1 Chitinophagaceae bacterium | reverse complement strand
AAAATGTTGGTTTGTGTGCTTGTCTGTATTACGTTTGCCGTGAAATATTTGGACTGAAAATCCATGTGTCGCCGGTTCAACCCCGGCTCGCACCACAAAAAAGACCCGCTTTTTCCGGGTCTTTTTTTATGCCCCATCCATTTGTTTTAAGGTGCAGGTTTGGCAACAGTTTTAAACTGAGCAATTAAATTGTAAATTTAGTTACAGTAATTTTTTACTTTTTAAAAAACAATTTTATGTGGAAAGAAGAAAACAATTCGTTGTATAAACAATTTATGTTTAAAGATTTTGAAAGCGCTTTTGCATTTATGACAAAAGTGGCTGCGGCTGCAGAAGCAGCCAACCATCACCCACTCTGGACAAACGTTTACAACAAAGTAGAAATTTGGTTAAGCACCCATGATGCTGGCGATATTGTTACCGATAAAGACCGGGCATTGGCAGCAGCCATTGATAAAATTGCAGCTGAATAATAATCAGCTGTTCATTCCCAAAAATTAATCTTTAATTGTAATTACAGTTTGTTGCTTTGGCAACATACTACCAATTGGGTTGATGAATTTACCCAGATCATTTTGCTGTAAAACAGTTATCAGTTCTTCAGCCGCAGTTGCTGCAACTGCAATTAATAATCCGCCGCTGGTTTGTGGATCGGCTAAAATTGCTTTTTGAAAATCGGTTATCGGTCCAATCTTTTCGCCATAGCTATCCCAGTTGCGATGGGTGCCACCCGGCACCGATTTTTGATCGATATAATTTTTTAAATCGTCGATAATTGCAGGTACTTTATCAAAATAAATTTCGGCGCTTAATCCACTGCCCTCGGCCATTTCAACCAAATGGCCTAATAGTGCAAAACCGGTAACATCGGTCATTGCGTTGATGCCTTTTATATTGCCCAGCAATTCGCCAACCTTATTCAGTTGCATCATTTGTTTTGCGGCAACGCCATGATGTTCCGCTTTTAAAATCCCTTTTTTTTCTGCGGTGGTTAAAATACCTACGCCCAATGGCTTGGTTAAAAATAACAAGTCGCCTTCTTTTGCAGTATTGTTTTGTTTGATATTTTTTATGCTGACAAAACCATTTACTGCCAGGCCAAAAATAGGTTCCGGCGAATCGATACTATGCCCGCCTGCTAAAGGAATACCTGCTTCCAGGCAAATACTTCTGCTGCCCTCAATTACTCTTTTGGCAACTGCCGGCGGCAATACATTTATGGGCCATCCCAAAATGGCAATAGCCAGTGCAGGCTTGCCACCCATGGCATACACATCGCTGATGGCATTGGCCGAAGCAATGCGTCCAAACTCGTAAGGGTCATCTACAATCGGCATAAAAAAATCGGTGGTGGAAATAAGCGCCATGCCATTTCCGGTATCATACACCGCCGCATCATCCTTGCTGTGATTGCCCACAATCAGTTTATCATTATCGGGCATGGCAAAATTGCTGGATAAAATTTCATCCAGAATTTTTGGTGAAATCTTACAGCCGCAACCAGCTCCGTGAGAATATTGGGTGAGTTTATAAATTAAATCTGTTGTAGTTTTTGTTGTCATGCTTATTCAATTTTTCTTCTTCTGAAAATAATTCCTGCATTGGTTTTTAAATCGGCACTAAACCGAATCTCGTATCTTTTTTCACCATCTATTACTATCATTAAACCGGTATTGGGTGGAATTTCTCCCAGTGTTTCGGCATACATTATCAGATTTACAGAATCGGTTTGCTTATCAATATAAATCGTTTTGCTGTTGGGTTTTGTAGTGAGCCCTGCTTTTGAAAAAATGACATTGCCATTCATTACAACCGTTACGGTATCGCCATCCACTTCACCATTATCATACAGTGTCAGCAGTAAACTATCCGATTCAAAATAAACCGACTGCTCCGATTTGGTAATGCGTTTATCCAACTCTGCAGCACCTTTTGTAATTGATGGAGCAACCACTGCAACGGGTGCTGGCGCAGGTTTTACAACTGGTTGTACAATTGGTTTGGTTTCTGCAACGATTGGATTAACCGGCGCTGGTTTTGGTTGCGGTTTTACCTCAACTTTTTCAACCGGTTTGGTTACAACTGCTACAATAGGCTGTGGTTTAGGTGCAGTAATAACCGCTACTACTGTTGGCTTAAGGGCCATTTTTGTAACTACACTAAACTGTAATTTTTTTTGTGGCGACAATGGCAGTACCCTTGCAATTGCCGGCTTACGATTTTTTAAAATGGGTATAGCAATAAGGGTAGTTGCTTTTTGAATTGCAGGAATCATTAAATCGGGTTCAACAACCGGTTCAATAATTACTGCTGGTTTTTTTTCGGGAACAGCAATTGCCACCGCTACCGGTTCAGGAGCAAATTTAGGTTCATGAAAAACCAGGCTGGTAGCTATTTTAAGGGTATCCAGCCGTTGGTATAATACGGATGTTTTTAAATCTAGATTTCTTGTTAATAATGCGGTGCCTTTTGCAGGGTTATAATACCGGGTTCGGTTGGTACTCCAGGTACCTTCCAAAATCATTTTTTTTGATGTAACGGTCAGCGTTAAAGTCATCGTTTTTTTTACCCGTTTTGAGGGGTTGATGGTAAAGGCATGTTCAATAAATCCTTCGTCTTCTATAATAATTTTATCGCCTTTCCATTTTAAGGTAATGTCCTGTATGCCGGCTTCTTCTTTTCCGTTTGCAGTAAAAATAATACGGGAGTATCCAGTAAGATTTCCCTTGTTTTCGCTGATGGCTAATTCAAATGGAAGTTTTATAGTAACGGAATCTTCTACAATTAATTCACCATTCCATATACCGGTAATATCCTGTTGTTGCGCTGATAACTGACTGGGTAAAAATGCCAGCAACAGGATAATAATATTGATAATTTTATTTTTCATTTTATTGATGTGATCCTTCATTTATTGATTGCTTACTTGTTGTTGAGGCTGATGGCTAAAGGAATCCAGCTCCATTAAATGATTTACAGCTTTTATGGGGTCAACCAAATCGCAAGGTATTTTATGTAATAAGGTTTTCAGGTTTTCCCGATTATTCAATCCTTTAAAATACCATTTATCATAGTACTTCAATAGTATTCTAAAACATTCAAAATAATTTTCTTCCTGTAAAAACTGGATCGCCATTTTTGTTTCCAGCCCACCCAACCGGTTTTGAATTCTGCTGATAGCAATTGCTAATAATTCTTTTTCAAACTTACCATAATTAGCAACCAGGTATTTTAACCGTTCTTCAAAAGGGATTTCTAAAAACAATATTTTGCTGCTTCTCATCTGTTTCCAAAAAACAGCAGGAACATTTATGATTCCAATCCGTTGGCTTTCGTCTTCAACAAAAATTCCATTTAATGGGTTTGATAAATTATGCAGATTTAATGCCAATAAATTTTCAAACATTTCCTGCGAGGGTTGAGGATTTTCGCCCAATGATCCAAATGCAGAACCTTTGTGATTTGCC
>JANPAP010000108.1:0-4844 GCA_031429975.1 Chitinophagaceae bacterium | reverse complement strand
AATCAAAAGTTCATCAACAAAAATTCAATTATTAAACAGCTTTATCAGGCAATATGTTAACAGTAGTTTACTGCAGGATGCCAATTTGGAAATTGCCAATTCGTATATGGTTGATGAAAAATTTCAGGATGCATTACCGTATTTAAAAAATATTTTAAACACTGTAAGCAGCTCTGGGCTTAAGCCTGTGGCATATTTAAAGGCAGGACTTTGTTTGTATAATCTTAATAAAAATAATGAGGCCTTGGTTAATTACCAGCAATTGATACAACTATATCCACAATCTGCCGAAGCAGATGAAGCTATGGGAATCATCAAACATATTTATGTAGAAGAGGGTAGGCCCAATGAGTATATTGACCTGATGAAGAAAAATGGCAAAGTGATTACGGTAAGTGAAGCAGATTCACTTACCTACGCTGCTGCTGAAATAAAATATAACCGCAACGATTGCGCTGGCGCCATTACCAGTTTCACAAATTATCTTTCTCAATACCCGGATGGAGCATTTGCATTAGAGTCAAATTTTTTCAAGAGTGAATGTTACTATACTAAAAAAGAATGGGCGAATGCGTTGATTGGTTACGATTATGTAAATGCAAAAGGGCTGAATAAATATTGGGAAAAAGCCAGTTTAACCGCTGCCAGATTGAGTTATTTTGAATTGAAAGATTACCCCAATGCTAAAAAATATTTTACATCTTTACTTACCGGGGCATTAAACCAGGATAATCAATTGGAAGCTTTAAGAGGTTTAATCCGTTGCGATTATCAATTAAAAGATTTTGCTCAGGCAAATGAAACTGCCAAACAATTGCTGTCAAAAAAAGGCATCAGTACCGATGATAAATCTATCGGATTTTTAGTGTTGGGAAAATCGCAACAACTAAATAACGATTACAGTTCGGCTATCAGTTCATTTAAATCTTGTGCTGCAATTAATAAATCGGCATGGGGTGCCGAGGCCCGGTTTGAAATTGCCAGTTGTCAGTTAAGTCTTAATAATTTTTCAGCAGCCGAAAAAGCAGCACAGGCTGTAATAAGGGAAACGGGTAGTTACGATTATTGGGTAACCAAATCGTATTTATTATTGGGCGATGTTTTTATGCAGCAAAAAGATTACTTCAATGCTAAAGCAACCTTTGAAAGTGTTGCCACCAATTCATTGATACCCGAATTAAAAACATTGGCACAACAAAAACTGGATAAAGCTAAGGAAGAAGAAAAAGCAGGTTCAAAACTTTAGGACGATTAATTTTTTTTAGAAATGATTATGATGAAGCATATAAAATTTTCCGGGCTATTGGTTGCCGTTACTTTAAGTACAGCAGTTGCTTTTGGCCAGATTGATACTACAAAAAAACAAACCATTGATATTACATCCAGCTACAAGCCGTTATTGCGTAATGCAGTGAAAATAAATTTTTCGGCAACCAATCTGTTGGCTGATACTAACAAAATAGTGGCACCTTATAAAATTCCGGCGCAGAACCTTTTTTATTCTTATCAACCCATTTCATTAAAGCCTTTGGCGCTTGCAATGGATTCGGTGTTGGATTTGGGTATCCGTAATTATTTAAAATTAGGATTTGGAAATTATACAACGCCATTGGTAAGTGCAGGCGTGAGTTTTGGTGATGGAAAAAAATATTTGCTGAATGTGTATGCCGATTATATTTCATCAAAAGGGGGGATACAATTTCAAGATTATTCGCAGGTAAATATAAAAACAGCCGGCAGTTATTTTACGGAGAAAAATGAATTGTATGGCAGCGCTGCATTCAATCAACGGGAGTATTTTATGTATGGTTACGATCATTTAATTCATAACTATAATAAAAGCGATTTACTACAAAGGTTTCAAAATATAAAAATAAATGCAGGCTTTCGAAATAAAACCATCAATGGAACCGGCATCAATTACAATCCCAATATTGAAATAAATATTTTCAGTAATCAAAATAAATTAACCGAAAATTCCTTGTTGGTAACTGTTCCACTTGAAAAAACTTTTGGAGAAGCATTTACCATAAAAGCTGCGGTAAAGGCGGATATCAGCAGTTACAGTACAAAAAATCTGTTGCCCAATGTTAAGTTCAATAATAATATTTACAGCATCATCCCCGAGTTGGTTTATGCAAAACCCTTGTTTAATATTCATGCAGGATTTACCCCCACTTGGGATAATGGAAAATTAACGGTGTTCCCTAATATTTATGGGGAGATGAAAATTAAAGACCAGGTTTTTTTAATTCAGGCAGGATTTATTGGAAGGTTTATCAAAAATAATTTTCAGAATTTATCTGCCATTAACCCTTATTTACAAACGGTATCTTATCAACAAAATACCAAGGAAACTGAAATTTATGGAGGCCTTAAAGCAACCCTTGGCAAGCATTTTAATTTTAGTGCCAAGGCTTCCTTTATTACATTTAATAATCTTCCATTTTTTATTAATGATACACTGGATGGCAAATCGTTTTACATCAGTAACGACAGCAGGGTAAATGATATCAGGATACATGGTGATTTAAGTTTTATCAGCACCGAAAAGTTTACCATTACCAGCGGACTAACATTTAATGGATATACCGGCATGCAAAATAATGCAAGAGCATGGGGTACCATACCGCTTGAATTAAATGCATCGCTGCGTTGGAAATTATTAAAACAACTTTTAATAAAAAGTGATGTAATGACATTTAGCGGAGCTGCCTTTTTATTGAAAAATAATTTTGAACAGAAACTAGCCGGCGGTGCTGATTTAAGTGTTGGTGCCGAATGGCAGATTAATAAAAGATTTACTGCTTGGGCAGACGCTAATAATTTGCTTAATAATAAATACCAACGCTGGTATGCGTACCCGGTTTATGGTCTGAATGTACTTGCTGGTGTTATCCTGAAATTTTAAACGCTAAATTATTTTACTTGCAGTTTGCAAATTGATTTGGATATTTGTAGCACTTGTAAACTTTATTGTATCAAATAACCGGTATGCACACGATCATTGCACCTTCGTTTTTTCAGAAAAAAAATTGTGTGTTGCCAGGCATTGGCAGCCTGCAACTGGTTACCCATCCGGCTGCTACCGATTTTAATAATACACAGATTATAGCGCCATATCAAGAAATTATTTTTAAGCCCATTAATAATGGTTCCATATTTAATGAATTTTCTGCTATCAGCGAACTGATTTTGAAAAGCCTGGATGAGGAAGGAAAAGTTTTATTGGATGGCATTGGAATTTTTACAAAAGATCATTCCGGCGATATTCAATTTTCTCCTGCAATGATTGATGCAGATTTATTGCAACCTGTTTTTGCGGAAAGGGTTATTCATAAAGATGCTCAACATAAAATAATTGTTGGCGATAAAGAAACTACCAATGTGCAGATGACTGAATTTTTTAATGAAGAAGTTATTGCAACAGACAAGTGGTGGATATGGGCCCTTGTACTTGGTATAGCAGGCGTTTTAGCAATCGCCTATTATTGTTCGCAATTCGGCTTTAATATGTTTGCAAACAGTCAGTCTTTTTAATTTAATTTCAACTCAAATAATTTAGGCCAGCGCTTTCCAGTGATATAGATTTTTTTATTGGTACTATCGTAAGCAATCCCATTCAGCACATTATCCATTTCATGAATAGGAAAGTTGCTGTAAAAACTTTTCAGCATATTTTGCGTTTCTAATTTGCCAATTACATGCCCATTTTCCGGATTAATTTTTATGATATAGGTGCTGCCCCAAACATTGGCATACACAAAGCCATCAATATATTCAAGCTCGTTAATGGCATTAACCGGCCCAAAATTATCAACCACCTGTACTATTCTTTTTACTTTAAAATCATCTGGATTTACAAAATATAAATTGCCTTGTGGCTGGCCATCGCTGATGATTAAATCGGTACCGTTATTGGTAATTCCCCATCCTTCTGTTTGCCAGTTGAATGTTTTAATGGGCTTACTCAAATCACTGAGATTATAAACATAAGCCACATGATTTTGGTAAGTAAGTTGGTATAATTTGTCCTTAAAAATATTAATGCCTTCACCAAAAATTGTAGGATCGGTAAGTAAATATTCTTTTTCAGTTTTGCCCGATTTTAAATCAATCTGTTTAATCTTCGATTCTTTTACAAGCCCGGTGCTTTCAAATAATTTTCCATTATGAAATTGCAAGCCTTCGGTAAATGCAGCCGTGTCGTGTGGATATTCTGCCATAACCATTGCCTGTATAACTTCAGGTGCAGGTAAGCCACTGCTTTTTATTACAGGTTCAACCGGAGCCGGATCGGAACTGTTGGGATTACAAGAAATAAAATAAACTGCAAACAGGAGTATGATAAATTTTTTCATTTTTTCGCTATTCAATTTGTTGGCAAATGTAGTAAACTGTATTACACAAGCCTTCTGTAATACCATAAAAGAATGCAAATAATTTTTGGCACTCTTCCAATTATGTGCTTAATTGCAGTATCTCTGAAACGGCTATTTCCGCATTACCAGTAATTGGTTTTACCGTACCTTTTTTTTTCAGGAGATTAAGACTTTACGTCATCCAATTCCTATCGAAACCTATATCCATTTTCTAATTTAAAGCACAGGCTAACTGTTTATCTGTTGCCTATTTTTCTCCAACCCCCCCTTGATTAATTATTGCTGTATTGTAATTGGAAAAATTACACAATTCAGTATTTGTTCCAGAATATGGAATAAATGAAATGCCCCGATCCTCTGAAAAGCTTGCCAGTACTGCATTGTTGTATTTGGCATTAATAGTGATTTGATAATGGTATACAATATCTAATCAAACTTTATGAAAAAGATCGCCGGCATATT
>JANPAP010000107.1:0-5390 GCA_031429975.1 Chitinophagaceae bacterium | reverse complement strand
GGGTAAGGTTGCCGTTGTTTGACTATATAAATGTAAGGGTGCCGTATGGTAGTGATAATCATCAGCCCTGCCGCAATGACCACCCCAGTTATCTAATTGCCCATCCAAATAAGCATCTACGCCTGTATTGGTATAGGGGTTAAAAATAGCTACTCCGTTTACCGCAAGGGCGATAGCCCCTCTTAAAAAATGTTGTTGGTTTACCGGAACAGGTGTGGCGGCAATAACTGGATTTAAAGGGATGCTCCAGGCATTGTTATTGTTAGCAGTAGTATAGCATTGCGGAATAGGCACCTGTTGTTGCCATGCAGTTATGCCCACCATCATTTGATGATCGGGTATCCCTTTTGACTCTACATAAAAATAAGTATTGTCCCAGTGGGTATATACTTTTGGTTTAAATGGAGCAAAAGCCAGATCAACAAGAACAGGGTCTGTTGTGCTAAGCAAATGAGATTTTAATTTATCATCTTTAAAGCCATATAAAACAAAGAGTACTCCAAAGAAAAAAATGGGGTTTAAATATTTGCGTTTACTTTTTTCTAAAAACAGGAAAATGAAAACTCCCAATGCAGATAGAATAAAAGCAATGATCCAGAATTTTGTTGTAAGCTGTTTGTCCGCTTGTGTATTATTGTTTGCAGTGCTGAGCAGCAGGGTATTTTCTTGGGCTATTTTTTTATACCTATTTATTACATAATCCTGATCTTTTTTTGAAAAACAAGAAAGAGGATAATGAATGATTTTATTTTGAGCATCTTCAATATAAACCAGCCCGTTTTTGTACATGTATAAGGTGCCATGCAGTGCTTTGTTTTCTGCAGCCAGCGACCACTCTTTCAATATTATTTTGTTGTAATCAATATTATGTGCAAAAACGGAGTTACTGAAAACGCAAAGCGATAATAAAAAAAGGAATCTCATTAATATTGATTATTAAAAATTAAAATACAAATGCATTGATAAATGATGCCGAAGTTATTGGTATTTCTTAACTATTTTTAAAAAAAAACAATATGGTTGCTTGCCTTATTTATTATGCTACAAATTAAACCCCAATAAATTTAAGGAGTCTGTTGCAGTTGTTTAATAATTTAAAAGAATAAAAAATAATTAATTTATGAATCTGGTAAAATGGGTATGTTTTTATTTGTTTTTTAGTAGTTCATTATCTGCACAAACTTATAATGAAATTTTAGGCAGGCCAACAGATTCATCAATTACCATCAGTATTTTATTTGATCAAAATGTACAGGTTTATTGGGAATATGGAATTACAGCAGGGAGCAATAATCACAGCACATTAACTTATACTGCAGTCGTTGATACGCCACTTGAAGTTGATTTTATAAATTTACTTCCTGATACTAAATATTATTACAGAACAAGATACCGGGCAATTGGCGCAACCCTGTTTTTAGCAGGTGCTGAACATAATTTTCAAACAAAAAGAAGTGCCGGCAGTACTTTTACATTTACTGTTGAAGCCGATGAACATTTGTACGACCGCTCCCAGGGCTCTGCAAATCTTTATAAGATTACCCTTCAAAATCAGCAAAAAGACAGTGGAGATTTTATGATTTCGTTGGGTGATATTTTTGGCGACGACCATACTCCTTATACCAGCACCAGCGCAGATATGAAAGCAAAACATTTGTATTACAGAAAATTCCTCGGTGCCATTTGTCATTCCGTTCCTTTTTATGTTTGCCTTGGTAATCACGAAGGAGAAAATGATTTTTATCTTAATCAAACACCACCTAATAATATTGCCTGCTATGCAACACTTTGGAGAAAATTTTATTATCCCAATCCTTATCCAAATAATTTTTACACCGGTAATACAAATGTAGAGGGATTTGGAATTGGGCAACCCCAGAATTATTATGCATGGAATTGGGGCGATGCATTATTGGTGGTACTGGATATTTACCGGGATCAATGTGATACCAGCGCCGACCCCAAAAAATGGGCATGGACGCTGGGGCTTCCTCAATACAGCTGGTTTAAAAATATTTTGGAAAACAGCACTTCAAAATACAAATTTGTTTTTGCCCATCATCCCAACGGGCAGCAAAGGGGTGGCATAAGTGCAGCCAGGTTATATGAATGGGGTGGATATGAAATAAACGGGGCCGGTAATTTGGTATATAAATTTGATACCAAACGCCCCGGTTGGGCAAAGCCTGTTCATCAGTTAATGGTTGATAATGGCGTAAATATTTTTTTTCAAGGTCACGATCATCTTTTTGCAAAGGAAGTATTAGACGGGGTGATTTATCAGGAAGTACCAATGGCAGCAGATTCTACCTACAGCAGTGGCGTAAATTTTTGGAGTAATTTTTACAGTCAGAATGTTATTAATGGCTCTGGCCACATACGGGTTAATGTAGCACCCGACTGTATAAATGTAAATTATATTCAGGCATATTTGCCTGCTGACACTGCAGGAATTAATAAAAACAGGCAAGTAGCTTTTAGTTATTCAACAGGAGTTTGTGCATCAGTAAATACGTATCTTTTTATTGGAAATGGAAATTGGAATGTAGCAGCTAACTGGAGTAATAATCTTATTCCCCCGGCAATATTGCCTTCAACTAATAATATTATTATTGATCCGATGGCTGGAGGTACATGCATATTGAATGTAACGCAACGGATTTCTTCAGGAGCAAATCTTACCGTAAAGTCGGGAAAGTTTTTTGTAATTCCAGGGTTGTTGATAATACAGTAAGTTGATTTTTATTAATGCTGAACTAAAGTACCCGGCACTTTCATTTTTTTCTTGTAGCACCGGTAGGCATTTTGAAAACAATTGGTTTAAATTTTTTCAAAAGCCTGATTTAAATCTTTCATCAGGTAAGCAGGCTCTTCCAATCCAACATACATTCTAATCATCCGCTGCTCCGAATTGTTTGCATCAAAATCATTTGTTTTTATTCCTGCAATTTTTGGAACAATCAAACTTTCGTGGCCTCCCCAACTTACGGCCATTAAAATATGCTGCAACCCTTCGCAAAATTTTTCAATTTCAGCAACACTGTTTGCTTTTATAATAAATGTCAGCAAGCCGCATGCACCCTGCATTTGCTGCTTTGCCAATTCGTATTGAGAGAAATTGGGATCGAATGGAAAAATTACTCTTTCAACTTTTGGATGTTTCTTTAAAAAATCAACCAGCAATAAAGTGCTTTGCGAAATTTGTTGCAACCGCAAAGGCAGGGTTCGTAAACCACGTAAAAGCAGCCATGCATTAAAGGGCGAAATGCCACTGCCGATATTTAAATATTCGCTTTTAAAAATTCGCTCTATCATTTTTTTACTGCCACTTAAAACACCGGCAACCACATCACTATGGCCACTTATATATTTGGTGGCCGACTGTAAACTCAGGTCGATGCCATATTCAATAGGGCGTTGATAAATGGGGCTGCAATAACTGTTGTCAACAATAGTTACAATATTTTCGGCCTTAGCTAAATCGGCCACTGCTTTTAAATCCTGCAAAGCATAATCCCAGCTGTTGGGGCTTTCCAGATAAATCAATGTTGTGTTGGGGAGAATCGCTCTTTCAAAATTTTCAATTTTACGGCCATCAATATATGAAGTGGTAACACCAAACCGAGGCAGTATTTCGTTAAACATTTTTTGTGCCCAGGTATACGGCTTATCAACCGAAACAATATGATCGCCCTGTTTTACATTGGCCAGCACGGCTGCAAATATAGCAGCAGCGCCACTGTTAAACACCAGGCAATCTTCGGCAGCATCCAATGCCGCTAATTTTTTTCTTAAAATATCAACAGTGGGGTTAAGGCCCCTGCTGTATAAATAAGTACTGTATTCATCTGCAAAGGCATTCCGCATATCATCAACCGTATCAAATACAAAATTGCTGCTTTGTATGATGGGCGGCGCCACAGCATTAAAGTAGTTGCCCCTTTCTTCGCCCAGTTCGTTAATGATGTAGGAGATATCCATGCAGGTTTAATTGTCGGTGAGGGTGATGTTGTTTTTATTACGATGCAGTAAAAAATAGATCAACACAAATACTGCCAGCACTATTAACCCGGTAACAGCCGCCTGCACATCGGCCAATGCAATACTGATTGCAACAAAAATATACGAAGCAATAAATATTAATGGCATCAGTGGAAAAAGTTTCATTTTATAAATGCCGGTACCATCCAGGTGTTTTGTTTTTTTGCGAAACCAGAAAATGGTTGCAGCACTGAGCACCATTCCAAAGCTATCCAGAAAGATGGTGAAGGTTAAAATTTTTTCGAACTGTTGCGAAAAATATAAAATGATAATGCAGATGATGGTAAATAGAGTAAGTGAAAAACTGAGCACATCATGTTGCTCCGTTTTTTTTGCAAATTGTTTGGGCAGGCTGCCATCTTTGCCCATGGCATACATTACCCTCGGGTTACTCAGCAACGAACCATTTACATAAGCCAGAACCCCTAAAAAAAGAAAGGCACCAAAAATATTTGCACCGGTTTTTCCAAAAACTTTATCTATTACAACAAAGGCAATTTCCCTTTCGCCTTTCATTTGTGTAAACCCAATTAAGTTATAATAACTAAGGTTTACCAACAGGTATAAAGCAATTATTAAAACGATGCCGATAAAAATTCCACGGGGAATATTTTTGGAAGGTGCTTCTACTTCTTTTCCAAAATTGATGGTTTGCTGGTAACCGCCATAAGTAAACGAAACCGCAATCAGGCTGATGCCCAGGCTACGGATCCAATCGGTCCAGTTTATAGCAGTGCTGGTATTTTGTATGGATTGCAACGACTCGTTTGCTGCATATTTATCCGGGAAAAAAAGTGCCGCAATTAATAAAACTACCATGCCGATTTTTATCAGCATTAAAATATTTTGTACCCTCGAACTAATTTTTAATCCTTTTAAATTTATAAAATAAAATACGATGATGGCCAAACTACTCAACAGGGCTTTGTCAATATCGGTCCAGTTGCCCGGAAATAATTTTAATAAATAGCCGCTTCCATTTAATGCAACTGCACTAACACTGGCAGCATTGCTTACCAGAATAATACAGTTGATAGCAAATGCAATACTGGGGTGATACACTTTTGCAAAAACCCTGTAATAGCCGCCAGTAACGGGATAGCGACTGCCAATTTCGGCATAGGTTAATGCGCCACACAAGGCCACCAAACCACCTATGATCCAGGCACTAAAATATACAGAAGGCGAAAGAGCATCTTTGGCACTGGTAGCGGCTGTTCTAAAAATTCCCATACCAATTACAAATCCAATTACAATCATGGTAAAGGAAAAGAGTTTCAGTTTTGTTTTGGATGCCATTGCAACAAGTTACAGCAATTTTATAAAGTGAAAAAAAATGTGATTTATAT
>JANPAP010000106.1:0-2372 GCA_031429975.1 Chitinophagaceae bacterium | reverse complement strand
TGGTATTTTTATTTCCTCTGCTACCAATTTCAATGGTTGTATTTAAATAAGAGTTTTGTGTTTCGTAAAAAGATTTTCGCAGCTTTAAAGGAAAACCGGCTCCAAATGTAAACCCGTATTCTGGCATATTGGTACCGATATTGATATAGTCGGTGCCATAATAAACGCCAGCTCTGTATTTTACAAAATTGAAATATTTTTTTATGGGCGTGTTAATTTTGGCTGGGAAATATTCGGCACCTGCTCTTATTTTCCAGGTATTTTGTGTTTTATCTTTTTGGTCAAAAAAACGATAATCGGCCCAGTTGGCATTTTCGTAATCGGCACCCACTAGCCAGTTGCCCGAACTATCCTGATAAGTAAATCCAACAGCCCAGCTGGATGGATAAACAACATTGCCCGTATTTTTTGATGCAAACACACTATCCACTTTATACATAGTACCGGCGGCATCGTAGGTTACCGTTTCTCTTAACAGCTCCTGGTTGCCGCTCATTACTTGTTTAACTGCCCCGTAAGCCCCAAGCCTTAAAACACTTTTGTTTTTAAATTTCATTTCGTACTGGGTACCGATATTTAAAAACATTCCGCCAAAATTACTTTTTGAAGATGAATTGGATTGGTAGTATGTAACCGTATCGTTTAAAAAAGCCAGCTTGGTACTGTACGATTTATTTCCAAAACGGTAGCCGCTGTTAAAGCCAATATTAAATTTCTTTATTCTTACACCGGCACCAAAGTTTGCTTCGTTCATGCCACCAGAACCTTCGTAAATAGTGGCCAAACTATCAACACCGTTTACTCTTTCAAAATTTAATATTTTATAATTCACTTTTGAAACGGGCCTTAATCCAAAACTTACACCCAGGAAAATACCTTTTTTATTTGCCTTTTTTAATTTTACCGGCAACCCAAGCTGCATGTAAGAAACGCTTAAGTTAGTGGCAGAATATTTTGCAGCAGGGCTAATACTTTTTAAAGTTTTGGTACTAATTTCTGCACCAAAATCAAATATTGTATTGCGCTGGTAACTTGGGTTAAGGGTATAACTTAAGTTGCCGTAGGTTGCAGGGTTTACAAAATTTACAGATTGGTAATCGGAATATCCGGCTGCAATACCACCCATTGCCCTATTGATGATATTTTGATTGGGGGCAATATCTCCAATGCCATAACGGGAATAGGGAGAGTTTTCCTGTGCAAGGGCAGCGGTGGAAATTAGTAAGGCAAAAACCAGTCCGGTCAATCTCATTATATTAGCAGTTGTTAACTTCGCTGATAGCGTAAAGTCCTTTGAATAAAAAATTTAAGTCTGCAAATATCTTGTTTTTAAGGTGACGGGCAAAATAGCCTGCATCACCACCGGTTAAAACCACGTTAAAGTTGTTGAACTTATTTTGACAAAAGTCAATGTAGCCGTCAATTTCAAAGGTTATCCCGGCAATTACACCACTCTGTAAATTAGTTTTGGTATCGTATCCAATTACGGGGAAATTCCAGTCTTTTTGCACTAAAGGCAGTTGTGCCGTATGGTCGTGCATGCATTTAAAACGCATTTCCATACCCGGCGAAATGGCTCCACCTAAAAACTCTTGGTATTGATTTATAAAGTTGTATGTAATGCAACTTCCTAACCCGATAATTAAATTATTTTTTCCTGGAAAAAAATGTGCGGCTGCGGCGGCCAATGCCAATCTATCTGCGCCAATTGTAGCAGGCTTGCCAACCGGTGAGGAAAAATTTAATTGTGTATTGTAGGAAAGTTTATGAAACCGAGATTGTGTGGCAAGTATATTTTCAATTTCAACATTATGATTAATGACAGAAGATAGTATCGATTTTTGCGGCTGGTATTTTATTAATAATGCTTCAATTGTTTGGTTGCTGTCGTCGGTTAAAACCAATTCATCTATAATTTCATCGTTATTAAAAACAGCCGCCTTTAACCGGGTATTGCCAAAATCTAAACAAAGTGTTTGCTGTGCCAAATGTTTAATTGTTGAATTGTTTTATGGTTAAATTGTTTTTACGAAAATCTATTTATACAAACATAATTAAAACTACGGCATAGCATTTACAAATTGTAACCAGTTAGGTTTTTAAAATGACCGTTGAGTTTTATCTTTTTTTTGAGTAATTCCATTTCGGCCACTACCGGCATTACTTTTATAATATGTTGCTTTAAATATTCTATCCGTTGTTTCTCTTGCAGCAATTGTAAAAATTCATATTCTTCCTGTAACGACATGCCGGCATGGTGGGCAATATCGTAACTGCAAATTTCGTCGGCTGTTTTTTTAAAGTCTTTATTTATTTTTAATGCTGCATGCAATTTTTTTATCGATTTCACTAACAATTGCATGGTTGTTTTG
>JANPAP010000105.1:0-1848 GCA_031429975.1 Chitinophagaceae bacterium | reverse complement strand
ATTTGTAATTTTCTTTCCGGATGATGTACATGGCCCCATGATTGGCGAGGGACCGGTAAAGAAGCTGGTGGTTAAGGTAAAAATTTAAAAAAACTGGTAAAAATGCATACAATTATATGGTATGTATTTTTGCTTTAGATTTGTTTAAGCCCAAAATGCTTTAAGCATCAAGTAGCAATTTCAAACTCCTTCCTGTATTTCAACGGCGTAGTTTGTTTGGTGGTTTTAAACTGTTTACTGAAATGGGCCCAGCTATTGTAACCGCTTTCATAACATATTTCCGTTACAGGTTTATTTGTTGAAGTAAGCAGTTTGCAGGCATGGCTGATGCGTAAGTCCTGTAAAAATTCAAAATAGGTTTTCTTGATATTTTTTTTAAAGAACCTGCAGAAAGTAGGAATACTCATACCTGCAATCTTTGCCACCTCCGATAATGTAATCGGTTCAAGATAATGCCTGAAAGAATAATCAATAATCTTCTCTATGGCAGGATTGATTGTATTGGCTGCATCAGAAAAATTTTCGGTGAGCAATAAATAATTTCTTGACACACTTATTTGCTGCAGGCATTCTAACAATAAACGCATTCTTTCAAAGCCACTGCATTTCTCAATCTGAAGAATACTATTGGCCATTTGGTTTCTTAGTTTTTTTAAAATCTGTATCCCATTATTTCTGTTTAATAATGCTGCCATGCTTTTCAACTCAGGTAGTTTTAAAAAGTCATCTCCAAAAATGGACATATGAAAATGCAATACCAATGCAGCACCAATCCGTTGCTGGTTATTTTTTCTGAACCAGTGGGGAAGTTTGCCAGCCAAAAAATATATATCGCCGGGTTTATACTCTCCAACAAAATCTCCAATCATGGCTGTACCACTCCCTTCTTTTATCAATATCAATTCGTATTCCTCATGCATATGCCAGTTGGTTTCAAACTTAGGAGTACGGTAAGTTCGGCAGGCAAAACTCTGCCCAGAATCTAAATGAATTTTTTGTATTAGTGTTTTCATTACCTGCTATTTTATCAGAAATAAATACAAAATAGTATATAAAGTGATAAGATAGCATATTTTTTTTCTAAGATAGCGGTTGCACTTATTCAGAAAAAAGCGAAACTTTACTTTATTAAAATAATTATTTGACGCTATGCTCCTACTTGGTATTGATATTGGCACATCATCCGTTAAAGTATCTGTTGTAGATACCTACAGCCAGCGTTGTATTGCTACCGCACAATTTCCTGAAACCGAAGCAGCGATTATTTCAGTCCGCCCAGGTTGGGCAGAGCAATCAGCAGAACAATGGTGGATGCATGTACAACAGTCAGTACTGAAAGTAAACGCATTGAAATTATTTGAACCTGCAAAAATAAATGCCATTGGCATTGCCTACCAGATGCATGGGCTTGTTTGTATTAATAAAAAAAATCAGCCGCTCCGTAACAGTATTATATGGTGCGACAGCAGGGCAGTGCCTTATGGTAATAAAGCTTTTAATACTATTGGACATGATAAATGCCTTAGCCATTTATTGAATTCTCCCGGCAATTTTACTGCAGCCAAATTAGCATGGGTGAAAGAAAATGAACCTTCATTGTTTAACCAGATTTATAAAATAATGCTGCCCGGAGATTTCATTGCCATGAAATTTACAGGAAGCATCACCACCAGTATTGCTGCATTGAGCGAAGGGGTATTTTGGGATTTTAAAACAGATAGTTTATCCGCTGATGTTTTCAATCATTTCGGTTTTGATAAATCGTTAATCCCGAAAATAAAACCTGTATTTGGCGAACATGGTAAGTTGCTTGCATCTGTTGCTAAACAACTTTCTTTAACACCGGGC
>JANPAP010000104.1:0-4085 GCA_031429975.1 Chitinophagaceae bacterium | reverse complement strand
ATTATTGATCCGGCTGAAACCAGGAAGCTGATTTCCGAAGGAATTGCAGCAGCCAATCACAATAAAAATATAGAAGAATTTAAAACCGGCGTATTTCAGGTATAATATTTTTTAAAATTTATCATTAATTTAATCTTTCTGACGCTTGTTTATCAAAAATAACCTAATTTCACGCCTGCTTTTAAAGCCAAAAATTAACCAGAATAAGATAATATGAGAAAAAATTTATTACGCAATTTTTTTGTGTATTCAGGAGCCGCTTTATTATTGTTACAATCTTGTAAAGACGATAGCAAACTTACCGTTGCTTTACCTACTCCCGATCAAACATTTATAGAAAGCTTTGATAATTACGAAGAAGCCTATGCCAAAGGCTGGAGATCTATTAACAAAAGTACCCCTGTTGGAGGTAAATGGTACGATGTTGCAGAAACGCCCAATTTTGGATCGGTAAATTATGTATCTGTTTATTATCCAGAGTGGAACCAGGCTCAGTTTACTTTAGACTCTGCACAATTCCCGAATGCCGCTTTTCCACAACGTTACTGGAAAAATGCTTTCTCTTCTCAAAGAGCTTCTAATGGTTATGTTGCTTCAAGTGTAGCTTGTGCCGATGTTTTTAATCAATTCGATATTAGTACCTGGCTAGTTTCGCCGGAGCTGATGATTAAGAATGGCGATAAAATTATTTTTTATACCTACAGTAAAGGATTATCCCGCTTACAACTTTGGGTTAATAAAACCAATAGTTTAAATGTAGGAAGTGGTATTTCTAATACCGGCGATTTCGATATTAAATTAGTTGATATCAACCCTTCTTACTCAAAATTTGAAATCAATCCTGCTTTGGCTTTTCCAACAGAATGGACAAAATTTGAAGGAGAAGTAAAAGGCTTGGATGCACCTGTAAAAGGCCGCTTCGGATTCAGGTATTTCCTGGCAAATCAGGCTCCACTAAAATCTTCAACAATCGACCCAACCGATTTGGATACTTTTTATAAGCAGATTCACAAATCTGTAATTGGATTGGATCAGGTTACTTTTAAAAGCGCACAATAATTTTACAGAATTTTATTAAACAAAGTTGATATGAAAAATAGATTCCCTTTATTGCTTGTATTAGTTGCAACAGTAATTGTTTCCACAACATCTTGCTCTAAACAAACTGCTCCGGCTCCTTCTACAGACTATTCTTTTACCGAAGAATTTGATACCGTTAGCAAAGCTGTTGCAAAAGGTTGGGTAATTTCAAATAACAGTAAACCACTTGGAACCGTTAGCTGGATGCAAGGATTTTTCTATGTTTCCTTATACCATGGCTTTACACCCGGTAAAACAGGCGGACCATTTAACTATGCAAGTTCAAATGGATTTGGCGGGAACAACCCTTCTTATTCTGGTGCCGATTTTATTATGACTACCTCGGAGTGTGGTGCAGGGGTTGCTAATTTAAGCAACTGGTTAATTTCACCTGAAGTAATCGTTAAAAATGGTGACCAGGTTACTTTTTACAGCAGAACCTATGCTAATCCAGCCGTTGGTGCCGATAAGCTGGAAGTAAGGGTAAACACTTTAAACAGCTCGGCTGATGTTGGAAAAGACAGCAACAGTATTGGCGGATTTAAAGAAGTAATCTTAACTATTAATAAAGATTTATTGTTACAAGGTGCAGGTTCTTATCCCGAGGCTTGGACAAAATATACCGCTACTATTTCTGGAATGCCCAATGCAAAAAAATCAAGAATTGCATTAAGGTATTATGTAACAAATGGTGGTCCTCAGGGGCCTAACAGTTTGGGAATTGGTGTTGATAAATTTCAGTTTGTATCTTACTAAATAAAAATATTTTTATTAAAAGACTGTCTTTATCAAGGCAGTCTTTTTTTTTGAATAAATTGCAGGAAATTCAATACTGCCAATCGTTTTATCAACTTCAATTAATTTTAGATATTCCAATGAAATATAATGATGCTTCAATATTTTTTTATGGTTTTTGTTTGATTATTTTAACGGGAGCAGCAAGTTCCTGTTATCAAAATAACGCTGCAGCAACCGTAAAAAACCTTCCTGTAAAAACTATTGACAGTAGTAATCAAAAAGCATTACTGGCAATAAACAATGCAAAACATTTATTAAAAGATGCGGCATTAATAACCCGTAGCGATAACGATTTTGAAAGCCTTACCCTGCAAAATTTTTCAAAACGAGATCGTAGCTATTCCCACAGCGGCATCGGCTTTTGGGAAGACAGCAGCTATGTAATTTATCATTGCATGGCAGGTAACGAAAACCCAAACGGCGCTTGCAGAAGAGACCTGTTTGACAGCTTTGTAAACCCATCTGCAAAAACCGGTTTCGGCATTTTTCAATACCAATTAAGTGCAACAGAAACTGCTAAACTGCACGACCTTGTAAAGAAAAATTTTACATCAAAAATCCCTTTTGATGTAACCTTTAATTTAAAAAGCAACGACAGTTTGTATTGCTCCGAAATGATTTTTAAAGATTTAAAAGCGGCCACCAACAACAGGGTGGTTTTGCCCTCTTCCTTTATCGAAAACTTTCATCCAAAAATTATGGGCTATAAATACAACCATGCTTTTTTTAAACGCTTTGAATACATCGGGTTGGATGATCTGTACTTAAATCCATTTTGTAAAGAACTAACAAGGGTTAAATATTAATATGGATAAAATATTGTTGTACACCGATGGCTCATCCCGTGGAAACCCCGGCCCCGGCGGTTTTGGCGCTGTGTTGATTTGGGGAAATCATTATAAGGAAATATCGCAAGGCTATAAACATACCACCAATAACCGCATGGAATTGATGGCAGTTATTGAAGGATTAAAAGCCATCAAAAAAAATCACCTGCCCATTGTTATTTATTCCGATAGCCAGTATGTAGTAAAT
Organism: Chitinophagaceae bacterium; assembly: GCA_031429975.1. Lineage (GTDB taxonomy): Bacteria > Bacteroidota > Bacteroidia > Chitinophagales > Chitinophagaceae > Ferruginibacter. Next base: position 1,172 of record JANPAP010000104.1, on the reverse strand, counting down.
GCCATTGAAAAAGGCTGGTTAAAAAACTGGATAAAAACCAATTTTAAAGGCGGCAAAAAAAATGCTGATTTGTGGATGCTGTTTGATGCCCTTGCAAAAAATCATTCCGTAAAATTTGTTTGGGTAAAAGGTCATGCCGATAATAAATTCAATAATCGCTGCGATGAATTAGCCACTGCTGCAGCCGATAGTAAAAACTGGTTGGCCGACGAAGGTTATGAAGAAGCATTGCGATCTCTTTAAAAAAATTAGCCCAACATTTTTTTCAAAGCTTCTTTAAAAGGAATGGGCTGGTAGCCCAATTCCTGTTTGGCTTTATCAATAATAAATCCGGTTTTTAGCGGCCGTTGTGCCGGCTGGGAAAATATGGAGGCATCTACTTTTTGAAGTAAACTTTTATCCAATTGTAAATAATCAGCCGTGGCAACAGCCATATCATAAGGACTCATCAGTTCGGCTCCCGAAATATGAAAAACACCTGCGGCTCTTTTTTCTACAACCAACAAAATACCCGTTACCAAATCATCAATATAAGTGGGTGTACGCAATTGATCACTCACTACTTTTATGGGTTGATTTTTTTCCAGGTTTTCTTTTATCCAACTGATAATATTGCTGCGGTTACCAACTAAAATATTTCCAAATACCAATACCGTTCTTACAATGGCCCAATCAGCAGCAAGTTCCATTACCGATTTTTCGGCAGCAAGTTTACTGCTGCCATAATAATTTACCGGCCCTGTTGCATCGGTCTCTTTATAAGGCCCATTCAATCCATCAAAAACAAAATCAGTGGAGATGTAAATAAAGAAGGCTTTAACTGCCTCTGAGGCGTCCAGTAAAAACCTGGTAGCTGTTACGTTGGTATCCCAGCAGCCCACCGGGTTTTGTTCGCAGGCATCAGGCTGCGTTATGGCAGCTGCATGAACAATAACAGTTGGTTGATGCAATTGCATGAATTGATTCACAGCCATACCATCGGTAATATCCAACGAAAAATAATTGTATTTACCCGATGCCTGAAATGGCAGGCGGCACTCCCCTCTTCCGGTGGCTATAATTTCATGGTCCGTTATTTCTATCAGCCTTTTTATTAAATGCTGACCCAGCAAACCATTGGCACCAGTTACTAAAATTTTCATTGATAAATTATTTTAAGGAAGTCTTCTTTT
>JANPAP010000103.1:0-2657 GCA_031429975.1 Chitinophagaceae bacterium | reverse complement strand
ATGAGGTAAAAAATAAAAAGAAACGCTAAGTTATACTGCCAGTTTTACATTAACAGCATTAGCACCTTTTGGCCCCATTTCTACTTCAAAAGTAACTTTACTTCTTTCTTGTACAGGCTCTGCCAATGCATTAATATGTACAAAAATACTTTCTTGAGTTACGTTGTCTCTTATAAAGCCGTAACCTTTAGATTCGTTAAAGAAAGTAACAGTACCTGCTCTTATAAGATCTGCGGGGTCAATATCTGCTTGTTTCGGAACACCAATTTCAATGTCTTCCAATTTAACTTTTTTCATTTTTTTAGGATCGGGAGGAGTGTCAGATAAATTGCCATTCTCATCAATATAGGCCAGCATATCATCAAAACTATCTTTAGGACTTTCTTTGCGTTCTTGGCGCTTTTCAGCCTTTTCTTTTTTATTAGCTTTCTTTTTCTTTTCTCTTTCTTTTTTATTCCATGTTTCTGCCATAAATTATTGTTGTTATTTTTTTTTGATTTTTAAATTGAATAAAAAATCGGTTAATAATCTGGAGAAATAATTGAATTTATTTCAGCAGATGCAGATAAAGGTAAGCTATTTATTAATCCTTAAAACATATTTGTAATACATGTTAATTATAAACCCACTTCGATATTTAAAAAAAATTGTAACCGCATCGTATAATTAATAAATCATTCAACCGTTAACTATCTATATTTAAATTATGGATCAACCAATCGGCACAGAATCAAGTTCAAACTATGATGATTTAGAAAATAAATCGCTACAAGAAATTCTATTTGCTATAAATAAAGAAGATTTTTCCATTGCAACTTCAGTAAGTAATGCATTCATTCAAATTGAAGCACTAACGCTTGTGGCCCTTGAAAAATTAAAAACCGGTGGCCGATTATTTTATATTGGCGCTGGCACCAGTGGTCGATTAGGGGTTTTAGATGCCTCAGAAATACCACCCACATTTGGAGTTAATAATGTAATAATTGGGTTGATTGCCGGTGGAGATATTGCATTAAGAAAAGCGGTTGAATTTGCAGAGGATGATAGCAAGCAGGCATGGAATGATTTGCAAGAATATAAAATTTCAGATGCAGATGTATTGATGGGTATTTCTGCCTCTGGCGAAACGCCTTATGTTTTTGGAGGCCTTAAAACAGCTAATGAAATGGGGATTGTTACCGGCTGTATTGTTTGCAATTTAAATAGTTCTATTGCAAAGGAAAGTCGCTTTCCAATTGAAGTGCAAACGGGTCCCGAGTTTATTACGGGGAGCACCAGAATGAAAGCCGGTACTGTCCAAAAAATGATTTTAAATATGATTTCAACCAGTTTGATGATTGGTTTGAAAAAAGTAAAAGGTAATAAAATGGTTGAGATGCAATTGACCAATAATAAATTAATTAACCGGGGAATAAAGATGCTAATGCAGGAATTAAAAGTGGATGAAACAATTGCTACAGCCTTACTAGAAAAATTTAAAAATGTAAATAAAGCAATTGAAAATTATAATCAAAAGTGAACCGGATAAAATGCAATTTATTTACAACCCAAATTATTCAACGCTGTTTGCAACAACTTATTAAACTCCATTTCTTTGTTTTTATCGGTTAAATAATTGGCTCTGATTTTATCCATTTGAAGTTTAATGAAATCGGCCAGCAGTATGCTTTTGCTAAGTAGCAGTTGCTTTTCTTCATTCAAAATTTCAATTCTTTTAATCAGTATAACTGTGTCGGAATCGGCTGTTTTTTTTAGTAAACTATCTTGCGTAAACCTGATTTGATCTGCCAATAAAAATCGCTTATTTCTTAAATTTACAGCCCTGCATTCCTGGCTTGCAAAAGCTTCAGCAATGCCATTTAAATCATTTTCTTTTTGGTTACAAGAATTTAAAATAGACAGTATACTACTGCATAAAATTATTACTCCAAGCAATTTCATTTTGTAAAAAAGGGATTTAAAAACTATTTCACGTTTTGTGGCCAATTAATTAAGCGGTTTACATTATCTCCAATGGCACGGCCAACCTGTAGCCCTTTTAAATTGTCCATAGGGTAATGCAGGCCACCGTAAAAACGGGACTTGGCGCACTCTTCAGCCATATCGGTAAAGTTCGAATAATTTCTTGCCTGAAATCCATATTGCAATTGGCTGTAATCGGTAAACTGATAATTGCCATTGCCATCGGTAAACATATTGATAAAAATTCTTGAGCCGGCTCCCATTTCGCAGGAGTGGCCAGATGTATATGCAGGAAAAGGAGGCGTGCCAATAACGGTTGTAAAGCTTGGGTCGATATACTGTTTAATATAACTTACAGGCCTTATTAAAACATACTTGTACTTTCCTTTCCAGCAAGAAATAAAAGCGTCATTTTCTGCAATACTCAAACGGGCATAAGCCACCGAAGTTTTTTCCAAAGTAGCCCGATCTTCTTGTAATAATTGCATTAAAATATTAAAAGTATGTCCGGTTGGTGTGCAGGTATTAAATGGATCATCGGCCCAATAACGGGTTATTTCAATTTGTTCAGTTGTATTATTTCTAACCTGGTTGTAAACACTAATTGCCTCTTGATAAAATGCAGAATTGATAACTGTTGAAAAAGGTACAGGCGGAGCCGGTTGCGTATTGTTAACATTGGCGCTTAAAAAAGG
>JANPAP010000102.1:0-1787 GCA_031429975.1 Chitinophagaceae bacterium | reverse complement strand
CGATTCTGTTTTTTTTGTTTGTAATTTATAATTATTTTGCCGGAAAAGATTTATTAAAAAGAATTCCGGCTCAGGAAAATGATATTGTAAAACTGATTGATGTAGATCCCAACGAACCTACCACCGATCAAATTGATGCATTAAGGGATGAAGTTTTAAATAGTAAGGGAATTCCTGCAGGAGTAATTGGCATAGGTGGCGGCAGCATCATGGATATTGCAAAAGCCATTTCGTTGATGTTTACAAACGAAGGTTCTTCTACTTTATACCAGGGATTAAACCTGATAAAAAATCCGGGCATTTATCATTTGGGTGTGCCAACAATTTCGGGTACCGGTGCCGAGGTTTCTATGACGGCAGTGTTAACCGGTCCGGAAAAAAAGTTGGGATTAAAATGTGATTGGACAGTTTTTAATCAGGTGATTTTAGATCCCGAATTGATTGCATCTGTACCCACAGATAAATGGTTGTTCACGGGAATGGATACCTATATTCATTGTATTGAAAGTGAAAACGGAACGCTTAATAATGCCTACAGTCATGCATTTGCCGAGCAGGCATTGAAACTTTGTCGTGAAATATTTTTGGGGGATGCTGCAGGACAAACTGCCGAAAACGACGACAAATTAATGGTGGCAAGTATGATGGGAGGTTTGAGTTTAACCTATTCGGAAGTGGGTATCTGTCATGCACTTTCTTACGGCCTCTCAAAAATATTACACGAAAAACATTGCTATGCCAATTGCATCGCCTTTCAACATTTGGAAGATTTTTATGGCGAGGGTGTAAGAGAATTTAAACAAATGTTGTTGCAGCATAAAGTTGAACTTCCACAAAATCTCAGCAAAAACTGGAGCGATGAAACCATCACTGCAATGGCACAGGTGGCTTATAATTTACCACACATGTGGAACCATGCAATTGGTGCAGATTGGAAAGAAAAAATAACCTTAGATACTATTAAAGATTTATTTAAACGACTATAATCATGAGTATAAAAAAAGTAAAAGTAGGAAACATTGAATGCGGTGCAGATGCGTTATTTCTGATCAGTGGCCCCTGTGTAATAGAATCAGAAATGATTATGATGCAGACCGCCGAAAAATTAAAAGAGGTTAGTACCAAATTAAATATTCCAACCATTTTTAAATCATCCTTCAGTAAAGACAACCGCAGCAGTTTAAGTTATTATCAGGGCCCGGGTTTATCAGAAGGGTTAAAAATTCTGGCAAAAATTAAAGAGCAGTTTGGCTTTACGGTTTTAACCGATATTCATTATCCCGACCAGGCTGCACCAGTTGCAGAAGTTTGCGATGTGTTGCAAATTCCGGCTTACCTGTGTATGCAATCGGGCTTATTAACTGCTGCTGCAAAAACCGGTAGGGTTATCAATATTAAGCATGGCCAGTTTTTGGCGCCCGATAATATGAAGCATCCTGTTGGTAAAGTGGTGGACTCGGGCAACGATCAAATCATTCTTACAGAAAGAGGTTTCACCATGGGCTATAATGATCTGGTGGTAGACCCCCGCAGTTTTTATCACATGGGAAGATTGGGATATCCCGTAGTTTTTGATATTACCCACAGCGTTCGTAAATATGGTATTCCCAGTTCCGATGCCAAAGGTGGTAACCGGGAGTTTTTACCCGTACTAAGCAGGGCAGGGGTTGCAGCCGGTGTGGATGGAGTTTTTATTGAAGTGCATCCCGATCCATGCAATGCATTATGCGATGCTGCCAGCCAGTTATCGATGTACGATTTGGAAGAATTTTTAAAACCATTATTGG
>JANPAP010000101.1:0-3340 GCA_031429975.1 Chitinophagaceae bacterium | reverse complement strand
TTTTACACAGAATTATAAAGGCTTTTTTAGTCATTTACTGCATTTTTTAAATACTACATATTTTTTTGTTACCAGCTGTAGTTTTTTATAGCAGCATCGTTGCTACGCTCAGTTCAAGGGCAAATCCTTGGGCAACATTTTCTTATTGGGTTTAATCTTTATTAACCTTAAAACATTTGGCTTTAAGTTTTTGTATGTTTGTTTTTAATCAATCAAAAAGATCAAGCATGTACTCTAAACTCGTTGCACTTTTAATTTTTTATATTTCTTCAACTGTTGTACATGCTCAAAAACTAACCGACAGTTTAAAAAAACAACAACCAGCAGTAATAACAATGAACTTTGGCAAGGGCATCCAATTTAATTCAACTGATGGGTTATTTACGTTAGCGTTATCAGGAAGAATTCAAAGTTTATCAGAAACAAAATATGATGTTGATAAAAAAACAGCAGCTGTCGATTTTTTAATAAGACGCTGTCGTCTGAGTTTTCAAGGAACGGCTTTTAATCCAAAATTTACTTATCGGATACAGTTTGGATTTTCACAGGGAGATATTACTGCATCAAATATTGCTGAACAAAACAATCTAATTTTAAGGGATGCCATGTTGTATTACCAGGCAAGCAAATGGTTACGGATTGGGTTTGGGCAAACAAAACTTCCGGGAAACAGGCAACGGCAAATTTCTTCCAGCTCTTTACAATTGGTAGAACGTTCTATTTCCAACAACAATTTTACACTCGACAGAGACAAAGGAATTTGGTTGTTTTCAAAATTCAATATCGATAAAAGTTTATTTAAATCCACCATTACAGTATCGAGTGGCGATGGCAGAATTGTATCGAATAAAAATGGAAAACCATGTTATACCAGTAGGTTGGAATGGTTGCCCATGGGCGATTTTGCAAATAGTGCCGATTATATTGAGGCTGATGTTGAAAAAGAATTTAAGCCAAAATTATCGGTTGCTGTTGTAGTAAGTTATAACCAGGATAACAATCGTACATTGGGCCAACTGGGCGATTATTTATACAATCACGAAACATCCAATTTGTTTTATTATGGTGCCGATGCTTATTTTAAATACAAGGGTTTTTCGGCCGAAGCAGAATGGTATAACAGAAAAAGTGATAAAGGAATTATTACAAACAGCAGCAATATTGCTGAGAAAAATTTTGCATTAAGTGGTACCGGATTTTTAATGCAATCGGGTTATTTTGTTTCGGATAAAAATGAAATTGCAGCCCGTTATTCCAGTGTTCATCCTGCCGAAAAAATTAAATCTGTTACGCCGGTTTCAGAAGAATACGTGATGGGCTTTTCGCATTATTTTAAAAAGCACAGCTTAAAAATTCAAACCGATTTTACTTATCTTATTGTTGGAGATACCCGTACCATTATTCACCGTTTATCGGGTGTAATTACTTTTTAATTTATAAAATTTCAGGGAAATTAATTTATAAAATCATCCATATTCTTATCGTTTTAAATTTCCCCTTTAGCTTCCAGCATCCGCATGTTTTTTGCATCTTTCAAAAATTCGGAAGTAAAAATAAATTCGTTGAGTATTTCGTTTTTCGAAAAATAATTACTTCTTTCTATGTTTCCTTAGTAAATAGTTCCATCTGAAAATAATTAAAATATCGAACTTTTATTTATTATCTTAACTACCCATTCCTTCACATTAAATTTTTAGTATGAAAAAATTAATATTATTGATAACCGTATGTTTATTTACGCTGGCCATATTCGCCCAGACAACAGCAAAAAAATACCCTCTGGTAGATTTAACTTTTAAAAAGTATGTACTGGATAACGGGCTTACACTCATTGTGCATGAAGACCATAAGGCGCCTATCATTGCTTTCAACGTTTGGTACCATGTGGGCAGTAAAAACGAAAAGCCCGGAAAAACAGGATTTGCACATTTGTTTGAACATTTAATGTTTAATGGCAGCGAACATTTTAATGATGATTATTTTAAACTGATGGACCAAATTGGTGCTACCGATTTAAATGGCACCACAAATAACGACCGTACTAATTATTTTGAAAACTTTCCGGTGGCCGCACTGGAAAAAGTGTTGTGGATAGAAAGTGACCGAATGGGTTTCTTGCAAAAAGCCATTGATACACCCAGGCTGAATGAGCAACGGGGGGTTGTGCAAAATGAAAAGCGGCAGGGCGAAAACCAGCCCTATGCCGTGGCCGAAGAACTAACGGTAAAGAGCACTTATCCTGCAGGCCATCCTTACTCCTGGTCGGTAATCGGTTCCATGGAAGATTTGAATGCAGCTTCATTGGAAGATGTGAAGGAATGGTTTAAAACCTATTACGGTCCCAACAATGCAGTGATCTGTATTGCCGGTGATATCAAGGCAGCAGAAGCACTGGAAAAAGTGAAAAAATATTTTGGCAATATCCCTGCCAGTCCGCCGATAGCTAAACATGCATCATGGACAGCTAAGATGCCCGGCAATCATTACCAACAGGCACAGGACAGGGTACCGCAGGCCCGTATTCAAAAAACATGGAATGTACCAGGATGGGGTACAGCAGATATGACTTATCTGAATATTTTAATGGACATATTAACCAATGGTAAAACATCCCGTTTGTATAAAAGACTGGTGTATGATGAACAACTGGCCAGTAATGTTTTTGCCTATACCCAGGAAAATGAAATAGGCGGCCAATTCAATGTATTTGCCGATGCAAAACCAGATGTTGCATTGAATAAAATAAATGATGTAATAAATGAGGAACTGAAAAAAATATTGGCCAATGGTGTAACTGCAGCAGAACTGGAAAGAGCCAAGACAAGGGCTTTCACCGGTTTTATAAAAGGTGCTGAACGCATTGGAGGCTTTGGTGGAAAGAGTGATATACTGATCCAAAATGAGGTGTACGGTGGCGACCCCGGTTATTACAAAACGGTGTATAAAAGAATTGCAGATGCCACAACTGGCAATATTAAAGACGTTGCAGTAGCGTGGTTAACAAATGGAGAATACCGGCTGGATATTCTTCCTTATGGAACGTTTGATACAGTTGCATCAATGCTGGACAGAAATATACAACCGGCAATGGGTGCCCCTGCTGTGGTAAAATTTCCTGATGTAAAAGAGTTTACACTCAGCAATGGATTAAAGGTGTCGTTGGTTGAAAGAAAAGCAGTGCCGGTTGTAAATATGTCGTTGATGGTGGATGCAGGTTATGCTGCAGATCAGTTTGGCCTTCCGGGACTTGCATCACTTACCGGAAACATGCTGAGGGAAGGAACAAAAACAAAAACGTCTTTGCAGATCAGTGACATGCAGGCTGATCTTGGGGCATCTG
>JANPAP010000100.1:0-2439 GCA_031429975.1 Chitinophagaceae bacterium | reverse complement strand
GAACGACTTGATCCATCCGACACGGGGAAAATAAACTTTGTAGGTAAGTTTACTGCATCCATTAAAAGTATTAATGAGAAAGACATTCCCGGAACTATATCTTTTAGTAAAGTTGTATTTGCTGTAGTTCCATCTGTACTCCAAAGCTGTCCCGTACTGTTACCATCGGTTGCAGTAAAATAAGCCCGGTTATTAAAACTGTGAAAGCTAGATAAAATGGGAAATGAAAAACCAAAAAAATCAATACTTGTTGCGCTAGCCATTCCAACGTTGATATCCTTCACCAGTACAGTTCCAACAGCTGTGCCATCGGTCTTCCAAATTTCATCACCATGTGTGGCATCCTTGGCCGTAAATAAAACCAAGTTGTTCAATAAATAAAAATTTTTGGGGTTAGATGAATCAGCACTTGTATTAATGTTTTTTAAAAGAATAGTGCCCAATGTTGTTCCATCAGATTTCCATAATTCAAGTCCTTCTGCAACCGTATTAGCAGCAAATAATAAATAATTGCCATTGGAAAACAGGTGATATTTATCAAGATCGTTACTACTACCAGTACCCGGAACGATATCTTTTATAATGGTTGTAGTGGAAGGCTTTCCATCCGTTCTCCACAGTTCACGACCTGCTGCTGCGGTTACTGCACTAAAATAAATAAATCCGTTTAGCATCGTAAAATCTCCCGGATCGGAGCCGGTGATTCCGGTATAAATATCTTTTAATAACACAGTGCCAGAAGGCGTACCATCGGTAATAAAAATTTCGGAACCCGTAGCTGCACTCCATCCTCTAAAAATAAATTTTCCTGAAAGCAGTCCGCCGGTTTCTTCATATTTTATTCCCGTAGATATTTGAATGGTACCCAAAATAGTTCCATCTGTTATCCATATCGAACTATCAATATCCGATACAATAATTGTATTGATATTATCTAATGGAAATGTTACCTGCAAACTTTTATTTGAATTGATTTGTGTAACCTGCGATTGTGCTACAATGGCTGTAATTAAAGTCAATGCAGTAAAGAGTATTCTTTTTTTCATGACTAAAAAATTAATGGTTATTTAAATGAACTATAAAATAGAAATATCATTTTAACAAGGCTTCCCGAAAAGGGATATTGGATGGTAATAGAATTTCAGCAAGGATTAATAACAAAATACAAAATGAAACTTGAAAAACATATTCCATAGTAAGCTCCTCTCTAAATTCATTTTAAGTAGTAAAAACGTACTTTTGCAATCTAAAAATAATATTATGCCAGGAACAGAACTATATGGTGCCGAAGAAAAGAAGGAAGTAAATGAAGTGATGGAAACAGGAATTTTTTTCAGGTATAACCACGATCATTTGCGCAATAATATCTGGAAAGCAAAAGAATTTGAACAGGAAGTAAAAAATATTACCGGGGCAAAATTTGCGCATGCTACTTCGAGTGGATCAACGGCTGTTGCTGCGGCATTGGCAAGTGCCGGCATCGGTGCAGGCGACGAAGTAATTGTGCCACCCTTTACGTATGCAGCTTCGGTTGAAGCGGTGTTGTTTGTTGGTGCCATACCGGTTTTTGCAGAAGTTGATGAAACACTTTGCTGAAGTGCAGCAGGAATAAAAAAAGTTTTAACCCCAACAACAAAAGGTATTTGTTTAGTACACATGTGTGGTGCCATGGCCAATATGGATGAAATTATGAAGATTGTAAATGAACATAATTTAATTTTAGTGGAAGATGCCGGCCAGGCTTTTGGCGCATCTTATAAAGGAACGCATGTAGGATTGTTTGGAAAAACAGGTTGTTATTCTTTCGACTTTTTTAAAATTGCAACTGCTGGTGAAGGCGGGGTATTAGTAACCAACGATGAGGACACTTACAAATTAGCTGATGCATATTGCGATCACGGTCACGATCATGTTGGCAGTAACAGAGGGATGGAGCAGCATCCTATTATTGGCTTTAATTACCGCATCAGCGAACTGCATGCAGCCGTGGGAAAAGTGCAAACCAAAAGGGTTCCAGAAGTAATTAAAAAAAACAACCACAACAAAAAATTATTAACCAATTTGTTGTCTGTAACCGAAGGGATTTCATTTGCAAAAATTGCTGATCCCGAGGGTGACTCTGCCACATTCCTAAATATGTTTTTGCCCGATACGGCAACAGCAGCAGCTGTTGTAGCCGAAATGAATCTGGCTGCTGTAACCGGATTTAATTATTGGTACACCAATATGTATCATTTTATAAATCAATGGGATCATATCAAAGGATTAAAAACGGCCTCAAAACTTCCGGTTGAAATTTTAGGCAAGCCACAAGATTATAACAACCTAACTATTCCAAAATCTCAGGAAGTAATTGGCCGGTTGATATCTTTCGGCATCCGATGTACCTGGACGGAAGATGAAATCACAAATCTTGCAAAAAATATTTCGGCCTGCGTA
>JANPAP010000099.1:0-2755 GCA_031429975.1 Chitinophagaceae bacterium | reverse complement strand
TGTTGGTACATTGCAGGCTATTAAAATTTTATATTAGCAGGATACTTTTATTAATAATTTATTAATATATTGTTTAAGTCAAAACTGTTAACTATTTAATAAGTTGTTTTAACCAAGGGCAATTATGCCAATAAAAAATATGAGTAAAGAAAAGAAAACCGCTACCAAAAAATCTTCCCAAACAATGCTGGTAAAAGGCAAACTCGATATTTCGAGAAATGGCATGGGCTATGTAATTGTTGAAGGAGTTGAAAATGATATTGTAATAAGACCCAATGATTTTAACAGGGCATTGCATGGCGATATTGTAAGAGTTCAAATAAATAAGGATACTGCAAAAGGTAAAAGACAGGAAGGGAAAATTATGGATGTTGCTGAAAGAAAGCAAACTTCTTTTATTGGAAACATTCAGGTGAATAAAAATTTTGCTTTTTTTATTCCTGCATCCGAAAAACCGATTCCCGATTTTTTTGTACCACTTGAAAAATTGAATGGTGCAGTTGATGGTGAAAGGGTAGTGGTAAAATTATCTAAGTGGGATAAGGGTGATAAAAAACCCGAAGGCGAAGTGCTGAGCATTTTAAAAGCCAGCGATATGAATGATATGGCTATGAAGGAACTGCTGATTGACAGTGGTTTTCCGCTTGTGTTTGAAAAGCCTGTATTGGATGCCGCTTTAAAACTGCAGGAAAATATTTCCCGGGAAGAATTGCGGAAAAGAAAGGACATGAGGGATATACTAACGTTTACGATTGACCCGGTAGATGCAAAAGATTTTGATGATGCCATTTCTATCCGCAACCTTGATAACGGCTATTATGAAATTGGAGTTCATATTGCAGATGTAAGTCATTTTGTAACGCCTGATAGTATTCTGGACAAAGCTGCTTACGAAAGAGCAACCAGTGTGTATTTGCCAGACAGGGTTAACCCCATGTTGCCCGAAAGAATCAGCAATGAATTGTGTTCCCTTCGCCCCAGAGAAGATAAATATACTTTCTCCGTAATTTTTCAGATAACCAACCGTGCCGAAGTGGTAAGCAAATGGATTGGCCGTACCGTAATTCACAGCGATCATCGGTATACCTACGAAGATGTGCAGGAAATTATTGAAAAAGAAGAAGGGATAAATTTTAAAGCAATTATTTTATTAAATAAACTTGCCAAGCAGTTCCGTAAAGAAAGGTTTGATAACGGTGCCATAAATTTCTCTTCGCAGGAAGTACGATTTAAGTTAGACGAAAATGCCAAGCCAATAGAAGTGGTTGTTAAGGAAAGTAAAGATGCCCATAAACTGGTTGAAGAATTTATGTTGCTGGCCAACAGAACCATTGCAGAATATGTTTCGAAAATAAAAATTAATCAAGAGCCTTTACCATTTCCATATCGCATACATGATACGCCTGATGATGAAAAATTGAAACCATTTGCAGCATTTGCAAAAAAGTTTGGATATACATTCGATATTCATGATGAAGCTGCAGTTGCAGGATCCTTCAATAATTTATTAAAAGAAGTGAATGGCAAACCCGAGCAACATGTGTTGGAACAATTAGGAATCCGTACCATGGCAAAGGCCATTTACACTTCAAAAAATATTGGCCATTATGGGTTGGGTTTTGAGCATTATTGTCATTTCACTTCTCCCATCAGGCGCTATCCCGATGTAATGGTGCATCGTATTTTGCAACAATGTTTGGATAAAAATATCAGCATTGATAAGAAGATGGAAGAGAAGTGCAAACACAGTAGTGAAAGGGAGCGTAAGGCAATGGAAGCCGAAAGGGCAGGTAACAAATACAAGCAGGTAGAGTTTATGAGAGATTACCTGGGCGAAGAATTTGATGGTATCATTAGTGGCGTTGCCAGCTTTGGTTTTTTTGTAGAAACGGTATTGCATAAATGTGAGGGAATGGTAACCACCCGTGATTTAAGTGAGTACGATGATTTTAAGCATGATGAAAGTGACTATGCATTGGTGGGTTTAAAAACGGGTAGAAAATTCAGGATGGGGGATGCCGTAAAAATAAAAGTTGTGGCCGCAAATTTGGAAAAAAGGCAATTAGATTATCATTGGATTCCACCTTTTGAAAATGAGAATGCATCTTCAGAAAAAAATAAAAAAACAGCTGCAATTGCAAAACCCAAAAAGAAAAAAAAATAACCGGTTTATAATTAAAGTCTATCAGTACAGTTAATAAATCTATGCATTCATTTATAGAACTTTCATCAAATTTTGAAGAAGAATTTAACACCCGTCATTTTCCGGATCATACCCATACATTGTACGATCCTGCTCAATATATTCTGAAACTTGGCGGTAAAAGAATCAGACCGGTTTGTGTTTTAATGGGCAATGAATTGTTTGATGAAATAAAGCCAGATGCTTTTTATGCAGCCGCAGGCATTGAGTTGTTTCACAATTTTAGTTTGATACACGACGATATTATGGACAAGGCGCCGGTACGCCGGGGCCAGCCAACAGTACATGCAAAATATGGTGAGTCTACTGCTTTGCTTGCCGGTGATGTGATGTTTGTAAAAGCGTACGATTATCTGAATAAAATTAAAGGCAGCTACCTGCAAAAAGTGTTTCATCTCTTTAATGCTACGGCCAGTGCGGTTTGCGAAGGGCAGCAACTGGATATGGACTTTGAAAAAAAATCCACGGTAAGTTTTGAAGAATATGTAAATATGATTACCCTTAAAACTTCTGTATTGGTAGCCGCAAGTTTACAACTGGGTGCTATTTTAG
>JANPAP010000098.1:0-1627 GCA_031429975.1 Chitinophagaceae bacterium | reverse complement strand
GGATTGTGTTGCTGAAAAATTGATGTAAAGTGCAATTGCTGTGCTTCTGTATTACAAATGAATAGTAATAATAGAATTGATGTAAAGGTTTTTTTCATAGATAAATAATATTGTAAGTAGCTAATCTAGCTATTAAAATTAAGACTAAAATCTGAGGTACAAACAAGTTAAATAATCCAACAAAATATTACAGTCTGGTAATTTCTATATTATTCATTTCTTTTAAATGATATAAAACTTCTGTTGTTTTATTTTTAGGGATCCCGGTTTTTATTACACAAAACAATTGCAAATCCTGTTCAATAATTTCACAGCCGCATTGTTTCAGCAGCAGCATCACTTCATTAATCTGCGTATAATCAAACTGGATTTTATATTTAATTTCAATTTGCTTTTGAACAACAGGCACTACCTGCAAAGCAAGTGCTGTAGCGGTTTTGTATGCATTTATTAAGCCCGGAACTCCCAACAGGCTGCCGCCAAAATATCGGACTACAATTACCGCAACATTGGTAATTTGCTTGCTGTCTATCTGCCCCAGCATTGGCCTTCCTGCCGAACCGGATGGCTCCCCGTCATCGCTCACCCTAAAAACATTTCCATCGGTTCCAATGCGATATGCAAAACAATGATGCACTGCTTTTGGATGCTCTTTTTTTAATGCCAGCAGGTATTTCTTAAATTCTTCGGGGCTTTCTACCGGGTAGGCATAGGCTAAAAATTTACTGCCCCTGTCTTTAAATTCAGCGACAGCTTTTTTTTCAATACAGTTATAAAAAGTTTGCTCTGGACTCACCTGTGGTTTACTCATACAATTTTACTGTTGCAACGGATTGTAATAATTAATTTGATCGGACTGATTTGTAATTGATTTGGCTAATGATTCATTTTTTAAAACAGGTGCTGCAATTCCATCAGTAATAGCCAATGTTGCATTGGTAATTACCCGGGCCTCATCCCACAATTTTTCATCAATAAAAGATTGTAATAATTTCGCCCCGCCTTCTACCAAAACACTTTGAATATTTAATTCGTATAACTGTTTCAATATTTGTGGAAGTGCCGGTTTTTTAAAATCAATACAATAAAAATATTTATTGCCAATTGTTTCATTCTTTATTTCATTAAAAATAAGGGTTGGTTCAGCATCGGCCAACAACTGCAACGATGCAGGCAACTTTAAAGTTTTATCAATAACAATCCGCAATGGGTTTTTTCCGGTAAATAGCCGGGTTGTTAATGATGGATCATCCTGCAATGCGGTAGTAGTTCCAACCATTATTGCCGCTTCCCTACTGCGCCATTGATGCACCAATCGGTTTGTATTTTCATTGCTGATATGCAGCCTAGAAAAATCTGCATTGCCAATTTTTCCATTATTAGTTTGCGCCCATTTTAAAATTATATACGGCCTGCGGTATTTATGAAAAGTAAAAAAACGTTTGTTAAGTGCTACTGCCTCCTGCTCCAATATTCCAACAATAACTTCTATTCCTGCCGCCTGCAGTGCAGCGATGCCTTTACCATTTACAGCTTCGTAATTATCGCGGCAGCCAATAACAACTGTTGGAATTTTTTTTTCAATAATTAAATTTACGCAAGGAGGCGTTTTACCAAAATGAGCACA
>JANPAP010000097.1:0-1903 GCA_031429975.1 Chitinophagaceae bacterium | reverse complement strand
GAAACTTCCTTCCCCTAATTATTAATATTGTATGCAATTGCAAAAATACCAGGATAAGAAAATGGATTGAACGAAACTTATATTTTATTAATATTTGTATATGGCTCAGAAAATAAAAATAATTATTATAATATCCGTCTTCCTTGCAACTATGGTATTTGCAGAAAGTTGCTATTATGATAAAGCAGAATTACTTTATCCCGGAAGTAACCAAGCTGTGGATTGTGGCACCGTGCCTGCAAAGTTTAATGCCAATGTATTACCATTAATCACCAGCAAATGCAACATTGCCACCTGCCATGATGCAAGTGCAGCAGGAGGAATTGTATTGCAGAATTATGCCCAGGTAAGCGGAGAGAAGTTCCATATAAATCACAGGGTAATTGTAGAAAAATCCATGCCGCCGACAGGGCCTTTGCTGCCTGCGGAAATCAACATACTTAAATGCTGGATTGAAAGTGGCGCACCCAATAATTAAAATATAATTATTGCAAATTAAAAAGCTATGAAAAAAAATCTTGTATTATTCATCTTATTCATCCTTTTCAGCCACATTGTTGATGCACAAAAATATTTTACCAAAAATGGCAATATCTCTTTCTTCTCCAAAACAAGTATTGAAAATATAAAGGCAGATAACAACCAGGTGATGAGTGTGCTGAATGTGCCGGCAGCAGAGCTGCAGTTTTCATTACTAATAAAAAGCTTTCACTTCCCCAAAGCGTTGATGGAAGAGCATTTTAACGAGAATTATTTGGAGAGTGATAAATATCCAAAAGCAACTTTCAAAGGAAATATCACAGACATCAGCCAGGTAAATTTTGCAAAAGATGGCAATTACCCTGTAAGCGTAAGCGGCGACCTGACGATACATGGTGTTACCCAAAAAGTAACCACCACAGGTAATCTCATTATTAAAAGCGGCGCTGTGTCAGGCACATCCAATTTTATTGTGGCACTGGCCGATTATAAAGTATCCATTCCAAAACTGGTGGAGACAAATATTTCGAAAACAATCGAGATCACAGTCAACTGCCTGTACAACCAAAAAATGTAATTCATTACCCCCATCCCCGCTGGCTGGCGGGGGGTTAATACAAAATAAAATTTTATGTTGAGAAAAATAATCATGCTGCTGCCGTTTTGTTGCCTTTGCATTACAACGATATCAAAAGCCCAGCAGGGAGACACGACGGACCTGATAGCCAAAATGGAAAAAGAAACTGCACAAAACAAAACTAACTATACCACTGCTACTTTTAAAACCACCCGATTGGTTAACGGGCACTCGGTTGAAAATGTTGGAAAAGGAGTACTTGATGTAAAAATTTCTCACCGCTTTGGAACCTTAAATAATGGTGCTTATCAATTGTTTGGTTTAGATAATGCAACCATGCGGATGGGATTCGATTATGGCATCAATAACAGGTTGATGATTGGCATTGGCCGCAGTACCTATCAAAAAACATTTGATGCATTTTTTAAAGTAAAACTATTGGGGCAATCATCCGGAAAACACAACATCCCTGTAAGTATTAGTTATGTTCCTACCATCGCTTTAAGAACCCTTGATTGGGAAGATCCCATTCGCAAAAACTATTTCAGCAACCGCCTATCTTATACCCACCAACTCATCATTGCTCGTAAGTTTTCCGAAGCTACATCGCTTCAATTAATTCCCACTTATATTCATCGCAATTTGGCTGAACTGGCTACCGATCCTAATGACCTTTTAGCCATCGGCATTGGCGGCCGTCAAAAACTTAGCAAACGCATTAGCTTTAATGTTGAATATTATTACCAGATTCCGGGTTATAAAATTAATGGCTCAACAAATGCCCTGTCTGTTGGGTTTGATATTGAAACCGGCGGCCATGTTTTCCAATTACATTTTACCAATTCA
>JANPAP010000096.1:0-1799 GCA_031429975.1 Chitinophagaceae bacterium | reverse complement strand
GATAAAATCATTACATGATTCATGGCGCCACTGCCTACCATACCCAACACATTTCGGCCATCACCCTCTTGCTTAAAATCATGATCGAAAGAACCGGGATACAACAACACTTCATGCAGGTTAATATATTCCCAACCGGGGAAATTAAAAATAGGAATGATGGCGCTTGCTGCAACCAGTACCCGATCTAAATCTTCAACAGTAGTATTAACTCCGGTAATTTTTATTTGAGATAAAAAATGTTGAACCCTTTCTTCAAATGTTGTTTTTTTATTTTCGGGCAACTGTTGATAAAATGGAATTTGTTCTGCAAGCATTAACTTGTATGCAGTTGGCAAAGTAGTTTTTGTAATTGCATCTTTTTTAAATATCCATCTGACAAAATAAAAAATAAAAAAGATAATAGTAACCAAGAGTAAAACATTCATACCCAAATCGAAATTAATTTATGGAGTAAATAATTATTTTTTCTTCTGCCCCCTTGTTATGGGTTTGCCATATTTTTTCATCATCCGGTCTTTCTTTTTTACAATAAAATTTACCTTACTGTTCTTCGCCGATTTTTGATGAAACGCTGGCCCGGCATCTTCTTTCTTGGGTGCTTTCACCAAATTGGTTTTCATAAACACTTTCGGAATTTCATCTTCGGTTAATACCGATGAAATTTCCAGATTGGATGGCAATGACAAAACAGGCACCTGGTAGTTCATTAAATCTTCTATCGATTCAAGTAAAGTTTTTTCTCTCTCTGTTACAAAACTTATTGCAATTCCATTTTTATCTGCCCTGCCGGTTCTGCCAATTCGGTGAATATAATTTTCTGCAACTTCGGGAATGTCAAAATTGATAACATGAGTTACCTCTGCAATATCAATACCTCTGGCAACAATATCTGTTGCAATTATAAAGCGGTAGTTACCATCTTTAAATTGTTTTACGGTATTAAATCGGTGGTTCTGTTCTTTGTTAGAATGAATAACGCCAGCACTTCCGGGAAAGCTGGTTTCCAGTTGTTCAAATAATTCGTCTGCTAATTTTTTGGTTGCCACAAATACCAATACTTTAGTCATCGTTTCATCCTCAGCTAATAACAATTTCAGCAAATTAACCTTGGTATAAAAATTTGGAACATCATAAATACTTTGTAAAATATTATCCAACGGCGTACCTGCAGGGGCAGCTTCAACTCTTTCGGGATTATTAAAATAAGTATCCATCAACAACTCTACTTCTTCAGTCATCGTTGCTGAAAACAATAAATTTTGACGGCGGGGCGGTAATAAATCAAGTATGTTTTTTAACTGTGTTCTAAAGCCCAGATTCAACATTTCATCCACCTCATCAATCACCAGCCGCTTAATCATTTTTGTTTTAAAAGCACCATTCATCGCAAGGTCGTACAGCCTGCCGGGTGTGGCTACCAATACATCCACTCCTTTTTCTACTTCCAGTTTTTGAGTATTGATATTTACACCACCGTAGACACCGGCTACAACCAAACTCATATAAGGAGATAGCGATTTTACAGCATCGGTAACCTGTGTTACCAGCTCCCGGGTTGGTACTATAATAAGTATCTGTGGAGATTTTTCCTTTACAAATTTCCATTGCCGCAGGCAGGGTAATAAATATGCAAAGGTTTTTCCGGTACCGGTTTGTGCAATGCCACATACATCCCTTCCCGACATCACAATGGGGAAAACCCTGTGCTGAATAGTTGTAGGGTTTGTAAATCCAAGGTCGTTCAGTGCCGTGCGTAATGGCGTATTTAAATTTAAATCGTCAAATGTCATATTGAT
>JANPAP010000095.1:0-4687 GCA_031429975.1 Chitinophagaceae bacterium | reverse complement strand
ACCAAGCAACTGGTTGCCAACAACCCGGCCATTCAAATTTCAATTAATCAGGCAGAGCAACAAATCATCACAACCCTTGCAAAAAACAGTAATTTTTTAGGAAGAGATACCACCGCAAATGAAATTATTAATATCCCTGTTGTGGTGCATGTACTTTATAAAACGGCAGAGCAAAATATCAGCACTGCTCAAATACTTTCTCAATTAGAAGCACTGAATAATGATTTTTCAAATTTAAATGCTGATAAAGCCAATACGCCTACAGTGTTTAAATCTTTAGCAGCAGATAGTAAATTAAAATTTTGTTTAGCCCAGGTAGATGCAAAGGGTGCCCGTACAACTGGTATCATCCGAAAATATACCAGTGCAGAAAGTTTTACTGCTGATGATGCCATGAAGAATACTGCAAGAGCTGGTGATGATGCATGGGATAGTAAAAAGTATTTAAATATTTGGGTGTGTTCGCTTGGTGGACGCAGTTTAGGTTATGCAACTCCTCCGGGAGGCCCTGCTGATAAAGATGGAATTGTTATTGCGTTCGATGTTTTTGGTACAGTTGGAAATGTTCGTTCTCCATTTAATAAAGGCAGAACAGCTACGCATGAAGTTGGCCACTGGCTTGGTTTAAAACATTTATGGGGAGATGCTGAATGTGGTAGCGATGGAGTAGATGATACGCCCAGTCAGAAAACCTACAATTTTGGTTGTCCTAGTTTTCCAAATGTAAGCAGCTGTTCTCCCAATGCAAATGGAGATATGTTTATGAACTATATGGATTTTAGTGATGATGCTTGTATGAATATGTTTACCATCGGACAGAAAAAAAGAATGAGAGCTTTATTTGCAAATGGTAATTTAAGAAATTCATTCTTGGTTTCATTTGCATGCGATAGCAATTTAGTTCAGGCCGGCCCGTTACCAACTCCTGCTCCGGTTCCGGTACCTGTGGTAACGGTTTCAGATATTGTAAAAGTTTATCCAAACCCAAGCCAGTCGTACATTGTAGTGGAAGTTAAACCGGCAACAATTTTTGAGACTACTACCATCCGCATTTATAATATTATGGGTGTAATGGTTTATAAAGGACAGTTGGCAACACAAAAAAGCAATGTGAATGTTGCTGGATTTTCAACAGGAAACTATATTGTAAAAATTGGTGCCGACAAAGATGGCTTAGTCTCTAAGTTTTATAAATTGTAATCAGGATTAATTTTTCAACAATAACCGGGTAATTTGTTTTGCAACTTCCGGTGCCAATGCAACTCCCATACCGCTCATTCTTACGCAACAAAAAACCTGCTCATCAATTGCTTTTATAATGGGTGATTTTTCACTGCCCATGGCCATGATGCCACTCCAACGATCGGTGATCGTAAAATTTGTATTGGGTAATAAATGTTGCTGAATAAAATTTTCCAGCTCGGTTTGAATGCTGCTGCTGGTTTGCATTTCGGTTGTATATTCTTCATCAAAATCTTTGTTTCGGGCACCGCCAATTAATAAACGGTTTCCCAAATTTCTGAAATAATAATAGCCCTGATCAAAATGAAAAGTTCCTTTAAACTTTAATCCTTCAATGGGATTTGTAATCATTACCTGGCCACGACAAGGAATAATATCTAATGCAGGAATTAATTGTTTGGTAAATGCATTGGTACAAAATAATACTTGCTTGGCTTTAAAATCAATCTCCTGTTTTGTTTCAATCAGCATCATTCCATCTTTTTTTCGATGTGCTGTTACTTCAATTCCTGTAAATACTTTTGCACCCATCGATTGTACTTTTTGCAATAATGCCTGTACCAGTTTTCCGGGATGCAATCCGCCTTCCAGTTTGTTTTCTATTAAATGATCAAACCCATTAAAGCCAAACTCAGCAAGCTTTTCATCAACAATGGCAAATGTATTTGCAGTACCTGTAATGGGTTTTAATTCTTTATTTAAATTGGATAGTGCAGCTTCACATTCACTCCAATCCTTCGAATCATTTGTAAAACATTCGTATCCACCCGATGCATCATAATCAATTATATCATCGGTAAAATATTTTCTGATTTCCTGTAAACCTTTATACCGCATTTCAACCAAATGCCACAATGCATCATTCCCCAAAACTTTACTATCATTTAATAATTCTGAAGGACTGCCAAAACAACTAAAGCCTGCATTACGGGTACTGGCACCTACCGGAATGATACCTCTTTCCAGAATGCTGATTTTTAAAGTTGGTTTAATTAGTAACAGATGAAAAGCACTCCAGAGACCAACAAATCCACTTCCGATAATGATAATATCCTGCGGCGCAAAAAAACTTTCTTTTTCCCAGATAGATTGTTGTGGCATGTTAATGAATTTGTTAAAGTGCTTAAAGATAAATAACAATATTAGTCCTGTAAACCTGATGGCATTAAATTTGTCTGAATACTAAAAAACAAATCTGATGAATAAAATAATTACAATTTCTTTTGTTGCTGTTTTAATTTCTGTTACTGTAAATGCACAAGGTTTTAAAAGCCTTTTAAATAAAGCTGTAAATGATACCAGTGGAAAAGGGATTCTTGATAAAGCCATTTCCGGTTTGGGGAAATCGGGGACTGGCAACAGTCTCAGTAATGATGATATTATAAGTGGATTGAAAGAATTATTGAAAGTTGGAACAGACAGCAGCAGTAAAAAACTAAGTAAACTTGATGGGTTTTTTGGGGATGCCGCAATAAAAATTTTGATGCCGACAGAAGCACAGAAAGTTGAAAGTACTTTACGCAACATGGGAATGGGGGGCATGGTTGATAAAGCCATCCTTTCAATGAACAGGGCTGCTGAAGATGCTGCCAGCGGAGTGGGAAATATTTTTTGGAACTCTATTAAGCAAATGACCGTAACCGATGGCTTGACAATTTTAAGAGGTGGTGATTTTGCCGCTACCGATTATTTAAAGAAAACAACCACTATCGAACTCACCGAAAAATTCAGACCGGTAATAGAAACATCCTTGATAAAAGTGGATGCCACTAAATATTGGAAAGAAATTTTTTCTAAATACAATATGTTTTCTGCCAATAAAGTAAACACCGATCTTACAGCTTATGTTACAGAAAAAGCATTGGCTGGTTTGTTTTATAATATCGGTTTGGAAGAGCAGAAAATTCGTAAAGATCCGGCAGCACAGGTAACCGATTTATTGAAAAAGGTTTTTGGAAAATAAGATAGTTGTATTGCATTTACTGCAAGAAAAAAAAAGGATTACAAGCGTTTTGTAATCCTTTTTTAATGAAAGTATTTTTATTTTTAAATGTCTATTGCTTCGCCGTAAGCTACTGCAGCAGCTTCTTTCAGGCCTTCACTCATGGTTGGGTGAGGGTGAATGGCATTTAATATTTCATGAGCAGTGGTTTCCAGTTTACGGGCAACAACTGCTTCCGCAATCATTTCGGTTACATTCATTCCAATCATATGGCAACCTAAAAACTCACCATACTTTGCATCAAAAATAACTTTTACAAAACCTTCTGTTGCACCGGCAGCGCTTGCTTTTCCGCTGGCCATAAATGGAAACTTGCCCACTTTAATTTCATAACCAGCATCCTTAGCCGCTTTTTCGGTATATCCAACAGATGCAATTTCAGGCGAACAGTAAGTACAGCCCGGAATATTATTGTAATCAATTGGCTCTGGATGGTGCCCACTTAAATGCTCGGCTGCATTGATGCCTTCTTTTGCAGCAACATGTGCCAATGCCTGTCCCGGGGTACAATCACCAATAGCATAAATGCCCGTGATATTTGTTTGCCCGTTTACATCAACAACAATTTTGCCTTTATCCGTTTTAATACCTAATCCTTCTAATCCGATGTTTTCAATATTAGCAACAACACCAACAGCACTTAATAAAATATCTGCTTCCAAAATAATTTCGCCGGTTGCAGTTTTTACGGTTGCTTTTACTCCTGCACCACTGGTATCAACCTTCAGTACTTCACTGTTGGTCATGATATCGATACCTTGTTTTTTATATTGCTTTTCTAATTCCTTGCTGATGTCTTCATCTTCAACCGGTACAATCCTTGGCATAAATTCAACAATGGTAACCTTGCAACCCATACTGTTGTAGAAATAAGCAAACTCACTGCCTATAGCGCCGCTTCCACAAATTATCATGCTCTTGGGTTGGGTTGGTAAAACCATTGCCTCACGGTAACCAATAATCTTTTTTCCATCAATTGGCATGCTGGGTAATTGCCTTGCTCTTCCGCCTGTTGCAATTACAATATTTTTTGCTTCAACAATTTGCTTGCTGTCATCAGCAGCGGTTACTTCAATTTTGCCCGGAGCAATAAGTTTGCCGTAACCCATTATTACATCAATCTTATTTTTCTTCATCAAAAACTGAACGCCTTTGCTCATTTTGTCGGCCACGCCACGACTGCGTTTGATTACACCCTCAAAATTTTGAGAAACATTTTCTATGTTGATACCATAATCGGCAGCATGCTTTGCATATTCATAAACCTGGGCACTTTTTAATAATGCTTTTGTTGGAATACAACCCCAGTTAAGGCAAACGCCTCCCAAACTTTCCTTTTCGATAATTGCAACTTTTTTACCAAGTTGACTAGCTCTGATAGCTGCTGGATATCCACCCGGGCCGCTGCCTAAAACAATTACATCGTATGCCATAATTTTTGAA
>JANPAP010000094.1:0-4188 GCA_031429975.1 Chitinophagaceae bacterium | reverse complement strand
TTTATTGCCAATTGATAAGCAGGATGGTTTTTTAAGGCGAAATGTTATTCGAAAAACCTATCAAATTAATGAGAAATATAAAAATGATTTAGACAGGTTTAAAGAAAAGTTGTTTGAAAAATTCTTTCACAGCTTTCCACAAATTTTCTTTTTATCATTGCCCCTGCTGGCAGTATTGTTACAATTATTGTACATCCGGCATAAAAAAATATTTTATGTTAATCACCTTATTTTTACTATCCATTTTTATATTTTTTCATTCATTGCAATGTTGGCTGTTTTCTCTATTAACAAACTTGAAAATGCAACCGGTTGGGGCGCCTTGGGTTATTTAATCGCCCTAGTCAATTTCAGCCAGTTTTATTATTTCTATAAATCAATGCGAAATTTTTACGGGCAAAAAAGAGCCAAAACTATTTTTAAATTTTTACTGTTATTGTTTTCTTTTTTTATAGTGTTGATGGTTTTATTTGCGGCGTTTTTCTTTTTATCCATATTTCAACTTTAATTATGCAATCAAAAAATGAAGCTTTTGAGCGGCTGGTAAATATTATGAATGAGCTTAGGGAAAAATGCCCCTGGGACAAAAAACAAACCATTGAAACCCTGCGGCAGCTTACCATTGAAGAAACCTATGAATTGGCAGATGCTATTACGGATGGTAACTGGAAAGGCATAAAAGAAGAATTAGGCGACATGATGTTGCACCTTGTGTTTTATTCAAAAATTGCAACCGAGCAAAACCAATTTACTTTGGATGAAGTGCTGCATGCGGTTTGTGATAAATTAATTTTCAGGCATCCGCATATTTATGGAGATGTAAAAGTGCAGGATGAAGAAGATGTAAAACGCAATTGGGAAAAATTAAAATTGCAAGAAGGTAAAAAATCAATATTGGGTGGTGTGCCAAAATCATTGCCATCAATGGTAAAGGCAATGCGATTGCAGGAAAAAGCCAAACAAGTTGGGTTTGAATGGGAAAATAAAGACCAGGTTTGGGAAAAGGTTGAGGAGGAAAAAAATGAACTGCTGGAAGCAATTGCATCGGGCAATAAATTGCATGTAGAGGAAGAATTGGGCGACTTATTTTTTTCATTAATAAACTTTGCAAGGTTTTTGCAGGTAGATGCTGATAATGCATTGGAAAGGACCAATAAAAAATTTATAAGCCGGTTCGAAAAAATGGAGGCAGCGGCAACTGGTAGCGGCAAGGCTTTGCAAAATATGAGTCTTGATGAGATGGACGCCATTTGGAATAAAATAAAAATGCAGCAAAAACTTTAATCAGCATGCAATAATAAATTTTACAAATTTTGAAAACTAATGTTTCGTTTAATAGGTTTTTAAAAGCAAACAGTTACCTGGTTGCTACAGCGGCATGGCTCATCACTATTTCATTTATTATTAATAATTATTGGTCGGGTAATAGCTCGGCTGCTGCAGCCCGGAAAAATATTGCTGCATATGTATTAGCACAGGAAGAAGATTTTGAAAATCTTGTAAAGGACACTGCATTAATAGCTAGTTTGGCAAACAGGAATTATGAGGAGCAATTGCTAAATAAATTGTATGCAAAAAAATATTTTATTTATGTGTATAATCAAAACGATAGTGCCGGACCTCGTTTAAAGTTTTGGAATACACAAGTAGCCCAGCCCGATACCAACCTGCTTTTTTCGGATAAAAAACTGGGGTTTATTAAAATGGAAAATGGATATTTTGTTTGGAAAAAATATCAGCAAAATGCTTCCACCACTATACAACTGATACCGATAAAATGGAATTATTCTATTACCAACGATTATCTTACAAATACATTTACTGCCGGATTAAATATTGAAAATTTTTATTCGCTTTCCGATCAAGGTGGCCCCTTTGCAGTAAATTCTAAAGAGGGTGTTTTTTTATTTTCATTGCAGCAAAATGAAAACAGCTTTGTTGTTACGGATAATTTTATTGCTACCATACTGCGGATACTTGCAGCTATATTGGGTTTACTGTTTGTACAAAACCTAGCTGCTAAAATTGTACAGAAAAATTTTTATAAGGCTGTTTTATTTTTAATAATTGTTGTAGGCTTATTACGGATCATCAGTTACTATCTTCCAGTACCGCTAAATTTCAGGCAGTATGAATTATTTGATCCGGCAATTTATGCAACGAATACTGTTTTCAGATCATTGGGCGATTTGCTTATAAATGCTATGCTGGTTTTGTGGCTGGTACTTTTTATACGGCATTATATGCAGCAAAATGAAATTGTTATCAGGGCAAAAAATCAATTTCAAAAATGGCTGATTGTTTTTGCCGGAATTATTGTTTTGTTGGCAAGCACTTTTTTTATCGGTGCTGTTATCCGTTCCATGGTTGCCGATTCGCAAATTTCATTTGATGTAGTTAATTTTTTTACTTTAAATTTTTACAGTGTAATTGGGTTTGTAGTATTGGGCAGCCTCGCCATCATTTTTTTCTTTTTATCTCAAATTATTATTTACCTGTTACAACCTTTATTTCCAAAAAAAATATTTCATTTAATTCTTATAATAACTGTGCTGGGGCTTGCTTATTTAAGTATCAGTATTAATCAGCCGGGTATCGTTTTTAAATTGTATTTATTAATTTGGTTATTGCTGTACTTATTATTGTTGAACATTAGGCAGTTTTATTTTTTTACTTATAACATTATTTCTACCAGTTTAATATTTTGGTTATTTTATTTTTCTATATCAATTAGTTGGATAATAATTTTTGAAAACAGTTCCAAGGAAATTGAAAAATTGAAAAATTATGCAAACACACTTTCTACAAAAGCCGACCCTTCGAGTGAAAGGCTGATGAGTACGGTGCTTACCGATTTTAGAAATGATGTATTGGCTTCTATTTTTCCAGACTTTAAAAACGAGGCAACAAACAATATTAAAAAAGACAGTTTATTGAATAATAATTTCAGTGCCTATCTTAATAAATACGATACCCGAATTTTTACTTTTGATGAAAACGAGAACTCATTATACAATCAAGATTCCACAACATTCAATACCCTGAATATTATTTTAAAAACTCAGGGTAAACCAACCGCTATACCTGAATTGTTTTTTTACGATGTTTCGTACGATCAGTTTACTTACATCAGCAAGAAAACCATTACAGACACTTCCGGATCTGTATTGGGGTATCTATTTATTTTGGCCAGTCCTAAAAAATATAAATCCGATGCCTTGTATCCTGAGTTGTTTTTAAAAGGCTATAATACTTCTATAGAAAATTCGCCCATTTATTCATTTGCAGTTTATAATAAACTGCAATTGGTAAGCAGTCATAATGATTATGCATTTCCATCTCATTTAAATGCCAGTGCAATGCCCAAAACAGATTTTGAATTGCATCGTAAAGCTGGTTATGATGAAATTTGGTATAAGGCCGGTGTTGATAAAGTGGTAATCATTGCAAAGCAAAACGCAGTTTATATAGAGGCCATCACTTTGTTTTCTTACCTGTTTTGTTCCTTTTTATTTGTTACCGGTTTTTTCTGGTTTTTAAATGCGGTTATCCGTTCCCGTTTCCGTTGGAAAGAATTAAAAGGGTATTGGCAAATGAGTATTCGTAACCAGGTGCATGCCACTATTATTTTTATGAGCTTACTGTCATTTTTAATTGTGGGAGTTGCTACAGTTTTATTTTTTATAAACCGATATAATAATAATAATCGGGAAAAGCTAAGCGGTGCCATTCATATTATGCAAAGCGAAATAAGGAATGCCTTAGTTGAATTATCAAGTTTTGGTGATATTAATAATTTGCAGGATGCTGCTTATAACGATAAATTAGAACAGACAATAAGTAAAATATCTGAAGCACATTCGGTAGATATCAATCTATATAATTTAGATGGAAAACTCCGGGTATCATCGTTACCCTTGCCTTATACAAAAGGAATATTGAGTAACCTGATGGACCCTGAAGCGTATTATCATTTGGAAAGTTTAAATGAAATTCAGTTTTATAAAAACGAAACAATCGGCAGTTTAAATTATATAAGTAATTATGTTCCGGTATTAAATGCATCGGGTAATAAAAATGTGTTTTTAAATATTCCCTATTTTACTTCTCAAACAAAATTGCGTCAGGAGATTTCAAATTTTTTAGTTGCCATCATCAACCTAAATGCTTTTATATTTTTAATTGGTG
>JANPAP010000093.1:0-5294 GCA_031429975.1 Chitinophagaceae bacterium | reverse complement strand
GGCATTTGAATATCTAAAAAAACCAAATCGGGATTCAGTAATTCTATTTTTTCTATACCCTCTGCAGCATTTGCAGCTTCATCAATAATTTCGATTTGTGGAAAATCCAGTAATAATTTTTTTAATTCATTTCTGGCCAACCGTTCATCATCAATAATAATAGCTTTAAGCATAACTGGTAACTTTAAATATTTAGTAAAGGCATAATAATTTTCGATTCAACTATTTCATCATTCAGGTTTTTTATTTCGAATGATGCTTTTCCCTGATAGAGTAAGTTCAGTCTATCCTGTGTGCTCTGAATTCCAAAACCTTCATCATTTATATAGCCGTTTAATTGGCCGCTGTTTTGTACAATCAGTTCATGGTGATTGCCAACAAAATCAGATATGATACGAACCAAGCCACCATTTATTTTTTTACTAACGCCGTGCTTAATAGCATTTTCAACCAAGGTTTGTAACATCATTGGCGGTACAGGTAAATCGAGGGTATCTTCATCAATATCCATTTCAATCATTAACCTTTCTTCAAATCGCATTTTTTCAAGAGCCAGATAATCTTTTACAATATTCAATTCTTTTTCCAGCGGTACAGTTTCTAATTTTTCTACCTGCATGCTGCTACGTAAAATATTACTCAGTTCTGTAATGGCAGTACGGGCCCTGCTGGGGTTTTCATCTACCAGGGCACGGATACTGTTGAGTGCATTAAAAATAAAATGCGGATTGATATGCGATTTGATGGTTCTTAATTCCAGTTCTTTTACCAGCGATTGCAACTTAAGGGTATCTACCTGTTGCTTTCGGTTATTTTCAACATAATGAAAAGTATAGTAAATCAAATTCCAGATAAATAACAGGAAAAAACTGTTAATGGCATTTCGGGATATTTCATTTATAATGGATATTTTTTGATAGTTCATCCCTGTCAATCCAAATGTTTTTGCAAAACCTACATCTGCGATAGCATATATAATTGCAAATAAAACAGTAACCATTAAAAAGGAAATGATCTGAAGTTTTAATGGCTTTTCTAAAAATTTATATTCTCTTATTACCGATCGCATTAAATGCGAAAAAATGATTCCCAGAAAAAAACCGATGATCATAAACTTGGTAAAGTCATCAATTTTTCGAACAGATAAGGTAAGGTAGAAGAATGTATTAATTGCAAAATTTGCACCCCAACCCCCTAATTGACACATCCAGTATTTTGATAGTTTTAATTGCATTACCTACAAAATTATTGTTTAGCCAATGGTTAACTGAATGGATATGATTAATGGTGAAATATTGTTGTAAAAGGTTGGATAGCTAGTTAAAAAAATCTTCGATGCTAAAAGTTAACCAACAACCCTTAAATAAAGATATCATTACAATCATTATTTTTTTGTTTTAATTATCAGCAACAAATTTCTCAACCCAATTAATGATTATTTTTACGCATGGCAAATCCCAATTTAAATAAAGATGGTAACTCTTTGAGTGCTTCAGAAAAAGAGTTTGAAAACAATATCCGGCCCAGCGAAATGGCCGATTTTACCGGACAGCCGCAAACCATAGAAAACCTACGGATTTTTATAAAAGCTGCAAAAATAAGAGGCGAAGCCTTGGATCATGTTTTATTTCACGGCCCACCGGGATTGGGCAAAACCACGCTAAGCCGCATTATTGCCAATGAGCTTGGCGTAAACATAAAAGAAACCAGTGGGCCCGTTATTGAAAAGCCCGGCGACCTTGCCGGCCTGCTTACCAATCTTGAAACAAACGATGTTTTATTTATTGACGAAATTCATCGCCTTAGTAATGTGGTAGAAGAATATTTGTATGCCGCAATGGAAGATTTTAGGATTGATATTATGATTGACAGTGGGCCCAATGCAAGGAGTGTTCAAATAAATTTAAACCCATTTACTTTGGTTGGTGCTACTACCCGGAGTGGTTTGCTAACGGCGCCGTTGCTTTCCAGATTTGGTATTAAAGCAAGATTAGAATATTACAATGCCGAAACACTACAAAAAATAATTTTACGTTCTGCAGGTATTTTAGGAACGTCAATTAGTACAGATGCTGCCGGAGAAATTTCACGCCGAAGCCGTGGTACGCCTCGTATCAGCAATAGTTTATTAAGAAGGGTGAGAGATTTTGCACAGGTTTTAAATGACGGCATTATCGACCTGGGCATTACACAACATGCTTTAAAAGCTTTGAATGTTGATGAACATGGTTTAGATGATATGGACAACCGTATTTTAAATGTGATTATTGATAAATTTAAAGGTGGCCCTGTTGGCATAACTACTATTGCAACCGCAGTAGGCGAAGAACCCGGAACATTGGAAGAAGTGTATGAACCTTTTTTAATTCAGGAAGGATTTTTACAACGAACTGCCCGTGGCAGGGAAGCTACTGCAAAAGCGTATACCCATTTAGGTAAGATTAAAACTATTGGTGGCGATAATACTTTATTCCGTTAAATATTATTTTCCAACAATAATTTCTATCCGGATAATATTAAAGTAACGATGTTGATTTTAATATTATTGTTTGTAAACAATTCCTTCTTTCATTACAAAAACAACTTTACCCATTACAGAAATATCTTGCAACGTATCGCCATCCACAGCAATGATATCTGCTAATTTATCTTTTTCAATACTCCCCAAAATATTTTCAACACCCAGCAATGTTGCGGCACTAATGGTTGCCGATTTTATAGCTTCCATTGCAGGCATTCCGGCTTCAGTCATGATACAAATTCGAGACAATATTTTTCGATAATGATGGTTTTGTTTGAAAAGCTTGTATTACCGATACCATCAATAAGTTTTCCGCAAAACAAATACGTTTTTTGAGCCATTAACTGTACTGCAAAAAGCAATGCCGGAATAAAAATTATTTTTTTCATGGTAATTTATTAATCAATTTTAAAAAGCATTTTTATATAACCAGTTTGAAAATACATTTATTGTATAAATAATTCAATTAAAAATATTTCAATTAAAAATTACTTTCTTAAACTATTTTTTGAAATGCATTTTCTTAAACTGATTTCAAATAGATTTATTTATAACTTAGCTTAATACAAATTTTGTAATAATAAAAGATGAATTGCAATAGCTTTAAAATTTACATTATTTAATTTTCTATCGCTGCTATTTTTATAATGAAAAAAAAATCTTCAAAAAGTATTATCATTAGTTTTTTTGCTGTTGCCTTTTTCTGCACAGGTTTTTTTGTTGTAAAAACATACCAGAACATCAATCAAACTAAAATACAAAACAGGCAGATGGAATCCCTGCTTCAATTTTTAATTTTAAATGAAAGTGTATTTTTTAAAATTCAACAACTTGAAAAAAGTCAAAATGCATTTATAGTTTCCCAATCTGAAAGTTTAAAAAAAGATTTTAAAAATTCCATCAGCAATTTAATTACAGATACCAGCCTGTTAAAAAATGCGATTACTAATAATCCGGAAAATAAATCGGAGTTAAAAAAATTAAACTATTTATTATTCTTAAAAATTAATAATGCCAAAGAAATACTTGATGATAACAAAATAATTGTGAGTGCAAATACAGAATTGCTGTCGGATTTAAAAGACAGTAAAATAATTCAAGACAGTATTAAAAACTTTGTCATTAATAACATTCATAAAAACCGGGCAATTTTAGCAGGCTCCAATTATTTTTTTGAAAATATTACCGGCAAAGCCAACTATAGTTTTTTTGTACTCTCTCTGATATTTTTTGGAATCTTAATTATCTTTTCTTTTATCATTAGCAGAGAGTTTAAAAAAGAAGAAAACTCATCCGTACAATTAAATTACCAGGCATCACTAATTAATACCATCCCCGATGCAATTTTTACAACCGATGAAAATTTCACCGTTAAAAGCTGGAATAAATATGCCGCAGAATTATATGGCATTCCCGAAACAGAAGCTATTGGCGAACCCCTGAAAAATCTTTTTAAAATTGAAAACACAGAAGAAAAAACTGCCTTAAATTACGCACAACTTCAAACTTCGGGTTATTATAAAGATGAATATTGGGTAACCAAAAAAAATGGCGAACGAATTATTATACTGGCTTCCATTAATTCAATTGTAAACAGCGAAAACGAAATTACCGGTTATATTGCCTTACACCGAAATATTACAAGCAGTAAAAAATTAGAGGAGGAATTGAAATTATTCAATACTGAACTTGAATTACAGGTAAAAAATAAAACAGCTGAAATTACTAATATACTGGATCGTATAACGGATGGATTTTTAGCATTAGATGATAAATTTACTTTTACGTTTGTAAATAATAAGGCCGGCGAAATACTGGGCTATTTACCTAAAAATATGTTTGGTAAAAATATCTTTAATGATTTTTTTGAAATTACAAGTGCCGAATTTAACGAAGCCTGTTCCAGCGCATTTAATACCCAGCAATTTGTATTTTTTGAAAACCATTACAGCCCTAAAAACATTTGGATTGAAAATTATATTTACCCATCTGCCAATGGCATCTCTGTTTTTTTTAAAGATGTAACTTTTAAAAGAAAAGCAGAAATTTCAATAAAAGAAAGTGAAGAACGATACCGGGATTTAATTACAAACCTTCAGGCGGGAGTACTGGTTTTAAACCCAGATTCCAGTATTTCTTTATGCAATTTTGAAGCAAGCAGGTTATTCGGTTTTTCGAAAAAATCGGAAGTGGCCAATGATTACATTATTCCAGAATGGCAATACTTTACAGAGACCGGTAAACAACTTGCAAAGCATGAATTTCCGGTAGAAAGAGTAATTGCAACGCAACAACCAATAATAAATTTAGTATTAGGAATTGAAACGGCCCTAAAAAACGAACGAGTTTGGGTACAGGCAAATGCTTACCCCGAGCTGGATAAATTTAATAAGCTGGTACATGTAATAATCACTTTTGTAGATATTACTGAACGCATTCGGGCTGCCGAAAAAATTAAGCAAAATGAAGAAACACTTAACCGGGCACAAAGAATTGCCAAGATAGGCAATTGGGAATTTAATCTGCAAACATTAGATTTAAAATGGTCGGATGAATTATACAGAATTTTTGAAATTGATAACCACAACAGCAAGGAACTCTACTTGAACTACAGGAATAAATTTCATCCTGATGATTTATCAAAATTGGATACAATTGTTCAACATGCTATTGAAACAAAAAATGGATATAAATACCAGCATCGAATAATTTGCAATAATGGCGATACCAAACATATTTTAGGCATTGGAGAAATAATTTTTAATACTGCTGG